>JAMOMG010000300.1 GCA_027068695.1 Flavobacteriaceae bacterium | reverse complement strand
CTCCCTCCAAAATTATTTGCTCATTTGCTAAAAAAACTGTTGCTGCTTCTTTTATAAGTGTTCCTATAGCTAATGCACGTAGATAACTCAAACGATCTTTTTTGTATTTTAATTGATGGTATTTTTTAGAATTAATAGTATCTTTTACTAATTTTATCAAATATTCTAAGGCAAATTCTTCTTCTATTAAGCCTAAATTTATACCATCTTCAAAATCAATAATAGTATAACAAATATCATCTGCTGCTTCCACCAAATATGCCAAAGGGTGTCTTTTAAATGCTACACTCCCTTTTTCTCCTGAAGCTTTTAATCCTAACTCCTGCACAACTTCATTAAAAAAAGGTATTTCAGACTGAAAGATTCCATATTTTTTATCTGCTATTTGATTTGTAGGTTTTTTAGGTAATGACTCTTTAGGATATTTAATAAAAGCCCCAAGTGTTGCATAAGACAAACGCAAACCACCTTCAATACCTTCTTTATTTTCTGTTAGAATTTTAAACCCGTTAGCATTTCCTTCAAAATCAATTAAATCCTGCCATTCTTTTTTATTGAGAGAATCTTTATATTTTTGCCCATTTCCATTCTTAAAATACTCTCCAATAGCTTTTTCACCGTTATGCCCAAAAGGAGGATTTCCAATATCATGTGCTAAAGCAGCCGTAGCAACAATAGCACCAAAATCATTCATTTTATAACCTTGTTCAACTAAATTCGGGTGATTTTTTAACACCTGCTCTCCAACTATTCTTCCTAACGAACGAGCAACTACACTTACTTCTAAACTATGTGTTAAACGTGTATGTACAAAATCGGTTTTCGAAAGGGGAACTACCTGAGTTTTATCTTGTAAACTTCTGAAGGAGTCAGAAAAAATTATACGGTCATAATCTACCTCAAAACCTAATCTTGTTTCATCTTGGTTTTTTCGATGTCTAATTTCGGTATCACCAAATCGTTTTAAAGAAAGTAATTGCTCCCAATTCATATTTTTATTATTTAGTCGCAATATATTTAATTTAAAATAATCTCTCTTAAATTTGAATTAATAATTGATAATTAAATTATATAATTTTAATTTTTAGTTAACCATTACTTAACATAAGTAACCTTTATTTGCGTTAAATTTTATTTTAATGAAGTTAAAATTACTTTTCTTTTTAACATTTATAACGTTTTCTGCTAATTCTCAAAGTTTTAAAGTAAACTCCTTTTTTACTGAAACCATTAAAAATGGAATTGTGAAAGGAATTGTTTCAGATGGAGAATTAGAAAAAACCCCCTTGGTTTTTGCTAAGATAACTGTTAAAGAATTAGCAAAATCAATCAATACCGATACCAAAGGAGAATATAAACTTAAATTAAAGCCTGGTACTTATACTCTGTTATTTGATTTTATTGGTTATGACACCAAAAAAGTAGTTAATGTTGTTGTTAAAAATAATACCGAAACTAATTTAGATCAAACTTTGAACGTTTCCACCATTAATAACAATTTTTCAATTACTTCACTTAATTAGTCTCTTTTTTTGAAAGAGTACCTCTACTTTTCTAATCTACATATAATTTCATAAATAGTTGATTGTTATGATATTAACTAAATAATCGACTTATGTTAACGTTTATTTTACATTCTTAACTATTTATTAAAATTTAACGCTGTTTAAATAACATTCATATAAAACGCGCTGATAATATTGGATATACTTTTGCTAAAGAATTTAATAATTAAAACAATTAATTTTAAAAAAATGAAAAAACTGATTATTGTATTATTTTTAACAAATCTTATTTTAACTTCATGTTCTAATATAGATACAAGTCCTATTATCCCTGTGGATAGTGCTCCAACTGAAGAAAATATTGCAGGACTAATAAGTCAAAATACAACTTGGACTAACGACAAAATATGGGTGTTAAACAACAAAGTTGTAGTTGAAGATGGAGTAACATTAACTATTGAAAAAGGAACTATAATAAAAGGAAAAGAAGGATCTGGATCTCTTGCTACGGCGCTAATTATTGCTAGAGGAGGAAAAATAAATGCCGTAGGCACACCTGACCAACCTATCATATTTACTTCAATAAATGACAATATTCAAATAGGTGAAAAATTTGGTACTAATTTAACTGTAAATGATAATTCACTATGGGGAGGAGTTATAATTTTAGGAAAAGCAAAAGCTTCTTTAAGTGGTGATGTTAATGAATTTCAAATTGAAGGTATTCCTGCAAGTGATACATTCGGGCTTTATGGAGGGTCTGATGACACAGATAATTCAGGAAATTTTGAATATATTTCTATAAGACATGGAGGGGCAGAAATAGGTGCTGGAAATGAAATAAATGGTTTAACATTAGGAGCTGTTGGAAGCGGTACAACCATAAAAAATATTGAAATTACAGGAAACCTTGATGATGGTGTTGAATTTTTTGGAGGTACTGTTAGCCCTTCAAATATTTTAGTTTGGGGTCAAGGTGATGACGGATTAGATATTGACCAAGGTTATTCTGGAACAATTAGTAATTCAATGGTTATTGAAGGGAATACTTCTGATAGTGCATTAGAAATTGATGGAGGTGAAGGAATTTATCAGGCTCAATTTACACTAAACAATATTACTTTAAAAGGAAATCAAAATGCGCCTGGTGGAAAATATTGTGATTTAAGGAGTGGTGCGGAAGGAAATTTAAACAATATTTATGCTTATGATTTTAAAACAACTTCATACGTTCGTTTAAAACAAGATAATGTTGCACAAAATTATGTTGATGGAAAAATTACTTTTAGTAATTGGGAAATTGCTTTACCTGATGGTGTTGCAATAACTGACATTTTTCAAGATCATTCAGATTCTCAAGTTGCTTCAAATATAGCAACTGATGCAACAAATTGGACAACATCGGTAACAGCTGGAAGTCAAACAGTAGGTGCTGATTTATCTGTTTTTAACTGGACGTATGCAAATTACCAAGGCGCTTATTAATATAATAAAAAATAAAAAATATTCAAATTGCTTGCTTTTTTAAGGCAGGCAATTTGTGTGTTATCTATAACAATGTTTCAAATGAAAAATAAATTTAAGTTACTGCTAATAAGTTTTTTAATATCATTTATTGGGTGGGCTCAAACAGGTATATTAACCGGAAAAGTAATTGATGGAGATTCAAATGATCCCCTTGCATTTGCAAATGTAATTATTCAAGGAACTTCAAAAGGTACCACGTCAGATTTTGACGGGTTTTACGAACTAAAAATGGATCCAGGAACCTATTCTATTATTTTTTCTTTTATTGGGTATGAGACAAAAGTAATAACAGAAGTGGTAATTTCAAATGATGAAATTAATAATCTTGATATTATTTTGAAGCCTGAAGGAATTAGTTTTGAAACCATTATCATTACTGCCAAAAAAGCTAAAAATACAGAAACTGCAATTTTAAACGTTCAAAAAAAATCAGTAAATTTAATGGATGGAATTTCTGCTCAGTCTTTCAAAAAATTAGCTGTTAGCAATGTTGCCTCAGCAGTAAAAAATGTAGCTGGAGTTTCAGTTCAAGATTCAAAATATGTTTATATCCGTGGTTTAGGAGACAGATATACAAAGTCTATTTTAAATGGCGTTGATATCCCTGGCTTAGATCCAGACAGAAATACAGTACAATTAGATATTTTTCCAACAAATATTATTGATAATGTACAAATTTTAAAATCGTCTACTGCTGACTTATCCGCTGATTTTACTGGAGGTATGGTAAATATTATAACCAAAGATTTGCCTTCTTCTAAAAACTCAAGCCTAAGTATTGGTGGCACCTATAATCCAAGTATGCATTTCAATAATAATTATTTAAATTACAAAGGTTCTTCCACTGATTTTTTAGGTTTTGATAATGGCAATAGAGATTTACCAATATCAAGGTCACAACCTATTCCTGGTGCATATTCTAGAAACCCTGCATTAACTGCTATTACTAAAACTTTCGACCCTACTTTAAAGGCTCAAAAAGGAACAAGCGGAATGGATTTTAGTTTTGCATATACTATAGGTGATCAGTTTAATGTTGGTGAAAATAATAAATTAGGTTACTTAGTGGCTGTTTCATACAAAAATAAAACTACTTTTTATAAAAATTATGAACGGGGATTTTATAGAAAATTTGCCGACAAATCTATAAATGAATTGGATTTTTCAGAAAATCAAATAGGAGATTTAGGTAAAAATGAAGTGTTGTTAAGTGGCTTGGCTGGGTTTACTTTTAAAACAGAAAAAAGTAAATATAGACTGAATTTCTTACACCTTCAAAATGGAGAAACTACTGCTGGTTATTTTAAACAAATAAAAAATTTCTCAGATGCTGTAACTATTTATAAAGATAATTTACAATATACTCAACGATCAATTTCTAATGTATTGCTTAGTGGAAAACATTATAATGAAGACGCTTCCTTTACTACTGAATGGAAAATTGCACCTACGTATTCATTCATACAAGATAAAGATGCACGTGTAACTCCTTTTGAATTTGATGAAATTACAAATACTTATTCTATTAGACCCAGTTCTGCTGGAAGCCCCAGAAGAATATGGAGAACGTTAGAAGAGTACAACGTAGTTGGTAAAATTGATTTTACATACAAACACAAGCTATTTAATTATGATTCAAAGTTGAAATTTGGAGCAAGTTATACGTATAAACTAAGAAATTTTAGTATTGATGATTACTTTTTACTAATAAGGGGTTCATCTGGGGAATCACTTAATGGAGATGCAAATTTATTACTGGCTGATGAAAATATTTACGATTCAAACTCTGGATTAGGTACTTATGTTAAAGGAAATTACGAACCTTCTAACACATTTGAATCTTACAACAATAATATTGCTGGTTACATATCTGAATCTTTTAAGCTAATTGAAAAATTAAAAGCTGTTATGGGTTTAAGAGTAGAAAAATTCAATCAATTCTATACAGGGCAAAACAATAGTGGTTCTATAATTTATAACAATGTTGAAACAATTAGCAAATTAGATTTATTTCCTTCTACAAATATAATTTACAGTTTGAATGATGATATTAACTTAAGAGTTTCTTATTCAAAAACAGTTGCTAGGCCTTCATTTAAAGAGGCTTCTATAACTCAAATATTTGACCCAATCACAAATTTAACTTTCAATGGTAACATTAATTTGCGCCCTTCTTATATCAATAATTTTGATGTCCGATTTGAGAAATTTGGTGAAAAAGCTCAATTAGTTGCTTTCTCTGCTTTTTACAAAACATTTAAAGATCCTATTGAGCTAACTTTCTTTAGTGCCTCTGCTCCCGATAATTTACAACCAAGAAACATTGGGTCTGCTGTAGTATATGGTATAGAAATTGACCTTCGTAAAAATTTAGATTTTATTGGAGATAGCTTTAAGAATTTTACTTTTAAAATTAACACATCGCTTATAAAATCGGAACAAGAAATGGATAAAAGTCCAAATGGAGAGTACGAATCTAAGTTACTAAACTTAAGAGATGGAGAAACATTATCTGACAAACGCTATTTACAGGGGCAATCTCCTTATTTAATTAATGCAGGAATTAGTTATAATAACTCTGACAAAGGAATTGAAACAGGGTTGTATTTTAATGTTCAAGGTAAATCATTAGAAGTTGTAGGTATTGGAGCCATTCCTGATGTGTATGCAATGCCTTTTAATAGTTTGAATTTTACACTTAACAAATCGTTTGGAGAAAACAACAAATCAAGTGTAAACATTAAATTTGGTAATATTTTAAATGATGAAAGAGAAAGTCATTATCAATCTTATAAAGCCTCTGATAAAATATTTTCAAAAAGGCGTTTAGGCCAAACTTTTTCTTTAGGCTATAATTTTAAATTTTAAAGTACTTGAATAAAAAAAATCAGATTATAAATAATCTGATTTTTTTTATTTTTTAGTTTCAAAAATTAATTAACTACAAGTAGTTTTTCTTCAACACCTATTAATTTATTTTCTTTATAAGTTACAAAGTTTATTTTGTCTTTACTAAAATAAGTCCAAACACCAACTTTTTTATTCTTATCGTAATATGCTATAATCTTTTTATTCCCATTTATATCATAGCTCACCCACATATCTTGCAATTGGTTGTGGCTGTTAAAAAATCCTTCACGTTGAATAATATCACTATTATCAACAAAATAATATGTTGCTTTAACTAAATTATTAGAAATCTTTTCATATTCAACACGTTGTTCCTGTGAAAATGCTGTTATACTAAACAACAAAATTACGATACTTATAATTGCCTTCATCATTTTTAAAATTTTAGTTGATACTAAACTTGAACATATCAAATATATAAAATTTACCTTTT
>JAMOMG010000299.1 GCA_027068695.1 Flavobacteriaceae bacterium | reverse complement strand
AAGAGGTATTAGGTACAACAATATCACTGCCAGGAGTTCCTCTTAAAAGAGATACAAAATATCAGATACAAGTAAAAAGAGAAAAGTTTAGAAGAAGAGCTTCAATTGAACCCATTATAGGACATTTAAAATCTGATCATAGGATGCAGAGAAACTATCTTAAAGGTTTTATTGGTGATGAAATAAATCTTCTATTAGCAGCAACTGCATTTAATCTCAAAAAGTGGATGAACATCTACTTTTATGCACTAATTTCTAGAAATTTTACTTTTGTTTTGGAAAATATAGGGCAACTTAGAGAGAATATACAACTGTATTTAAAGTTATTGGTATTGAAATATTTTATTGGAAAATATGGAGAGTAGTTCTTTTGGATTGAAGGTTTGAATATGGGCTTTTTCAGGACTGACTATATAAGCTTGAACTTCTTTTTTGTTAAATTTTAATTACATTTTATGTAAAATGGGAAATTATTTAAAAAAGGTGGGCAAGTTGCAAAAGATATTGAAGATGCTAAATGATCTGAATGAACTTGTTATGTTTAAACACTCTATCTTTTCGCTCCCTTTTATTTTTATAGCTATGATTATTGCAGCTGATGGTTGGTTTGGTTGGAAGCTTTTTATTTTTGGAATTTTAGCGGCGATCAGTGCTAGAAATTTTGCAATGGGATTTAATAGGTATGTAGATATAGATATCGATAAAGACAATCCAAGAACGGCAAATCGTCCTAGTGTTGATGGAAGATTAAATAAAAATAGCATCTTGATTTTTACACTTGTTAATGCTTTGGTTTTTGTTATTGTTGCTTATTTTATAAACTCTTTGGCTTTTTGGCTTAGTTTTCCTATTTTGTTGATTTTGGGAGGGTATTCGCTTTTTAAGAGGTTTTCCTCTTTGGCTCATCTTGTTTTGGGACTTTGTTTGGGGCTTGCTCCTATTGCTGGTGTTGTTGCTGTGCAAGGTGAGATAACTTTATGGTCTATTTTTCTCTCTCTTGGTGTTATGTTTTGGGTTGGAGGGTTTGATTTGCTTTACTCTCTTCAAGATATTGAGTATGACAAAGAGGTTGAGCTTTACTCTATTCCTTCTATTTATGGTTCAAATTGTACTCTTTTTTTATCAAAGATATTTCATGGGCTTACTATTTTGTTTTGGGTGTTTTTTGCTTATTTATCGCAGAGTGGATTTTTTATATATTTAGCTGTTTTTATTTCGGCTGTGATTTTGTA
>JAMOMG010000298.1 GCA_027068695.1 Flavobacteriaceae bacterium | reverse complement strand
AAAAAGAGTGTTCCAATTCAATACATTATTGGTGAAACAGAATTTTACGGACTTCCATTTAAAGTAACTAAAAATGTGCTTATTCCAAGACCTGAAACAGAAGAACTGGTGAATTGGGTTTTAAATGACACTAAAAATATAGCAAATATTAATATTTTAGATATTGGAACTGGAAGCGGTTGTATTGCCATTTCAATAGCTAAAAATACTCCTGATGCTAAAGTTTTTGCATTGGATATCTCATCAAAAGCTTTAGAAATAGCAAAAGAAAATGTAAAACTAAATGGCGTAAATATTCAATTTATTGAAGCTGATATTCTTGATTTCTCTAAATTAAATGAAAAGTTTGATATCATTATTAGTAATCCACCTTATGTACGGGAACTTGAAAAAAAACAAATGCAAAAAAACGTACTGGCAAATGAACCACACATTGCGTTATTTGTAAAAAATGAAAACCCATTGCTATTCTATGATAAAATTGCTGATTTTGCATTGACAAATCTCAAGCAAAATGGTAGTATCTATTTTGAAATTAATCAATATTTGGGAAAAGAAACAGTAGCCCTTTTAAAATCAAAAGGATTTCAAAATATTAAACTTAAAAAAGATATTTTCGGTGCAAACAGAATGCTGAAAGCAACTATAATTTAAAAACCCCAATTCGATTTATTTAAGATATCTTTGCCAAATGGCAATAAACAAAAAAAATCAGCAAGAAATTCTAACTAAAATTGGCATTGAAAAGTTAAATCAAATGCAAGAAGATGCCCAAAAAGCAATTTCTTCTAATCCTGAAGTCATTTTATTATCGCCTACAGGAACAGGTAAAACCTTGGCTTTTTTACTACCAATAATTGCCAATATCAATCCGAAAATTAAAAACATACAAGTTTTAATTCTTGTTCCTTCCAGAGAACTCGCTATTCAAATAGAACAAGTTATCAGAGAAATGGGAAGTGGTTACAAAGCCACCGCAGTTTATGGAGGAAGATCTGGTTCAAAAGATAAAATAGAATTGAAACATCCACCAACTATTCTTATTGGTACACCCGGAAGAATTTCAGATCATATAAACAGAGAAACAATTGACACCCAACAAATTAAAACATTGGTGTTGGATGAATTTGACAAATCATTAGAAGTTGGTTTTGAAGATGAAATGAAAGATATTTTAAACAAGCTAACTGCTGTCCAGAAAAAAATACTAACCTCTGCAACTCAAAAAGTAAAAATCCCATCTTTTATGGAACTCAAAAATCCAAAAAGATTAAATTTTTTAAGTAGAAAAGAAACAACCCTAAAAATTAAAACCGTTGTTTCACAGCAAAAAGATAAATTAGATTCCTTAGAAAAAATATTAGGAGTTAATAGTAAAGGAAGCGGGATTATATTTTGCAACTTTAAAACAAGTATTCAAGTTGTGAGTGATTTTCTTCATAAAAACAGCATAAATCATGGGTGTTTTTATGGTGACTTAGAACAAATTGACCGAGAACGCACATTAATTAAATTCAGAAATAAAACACATAAAATACTAGTTGCTACAGATTTAGCCGCTCGAGGAATTGACATCCCAGAACTGGATTTTATCATTCATTATGAATTGCCTACCCGCCCTGATGAATTTATTCACAGAAACGGAAGAACTGCTCGTATGCATAGTAACGGAACTGCTTATATTTTAAAATGGAAAAATGAAGAATTGCCTATTTTTATTAAAAATAGTGAAGAGATTAAAATAGAATCAACAAAAAAGCTAACGAACAGCAATTGGACAACACTTCACATTTCTGGAGGTAGAAAAGATAAAATTTCAAAAGGAGATATTGCCGGTTTATTTTTTAAACAAGGAAATATCAAAAAAGAAGAATTAGGTGTAATCGAATTAAAACAAGATTGTGCTTATGTAGGCGTTAAAAATTCAACCCTTCATACACTCATTTCTAAAATAAACAATAGCAAGCTAAAAAAGAAAAAAGTTCGAATTAGCATTTTAAAATAACAACAATTAACTTTGTAACATGCGAATTGATATTATAACCGTTTCTCCCGAATTAATTAAAAGTCCGTTTGAGTTTTCTATAATAAAACGAGCCATCGATAAAAATCTTGTAGAGGTTCATTTTCATGATTTGAGAAAATATGCATTAAATGATTATGGTAAAATTGACGACTATCAATACGGTGGAGGTGCCGGAATGGTTTTAATGATTCAGCCTATAGATGAGTGTATTAGCAAATTAAAATTGGAGCGACAATATGACGAAATAATTTATATGACTCCAGATGCACCAACTCTAAATCAACAAACAGCAAATACGCTATCACTCTACAAAAATATTATAATTCTTTGTGGACATTACAAAGGTGTAGACCAACGCGTTAGAGAACTATTTATTACCAAAGAAATTTCAATTGGAGATTATGTTTTAAGTGGTGGAGAATTAGGAGCTGCTGTACTCTGTGACACTATTATAAGATTAATACCAGGTGTTTTAGGTGATGAAACTTCAGCTTTAACCGATTCTTTTCAAGACAATCTACTATCGCCTCCTGTGTACACAAGACCAGCTGAGTATAAAAAATTGAAAGTACCTGAAGTCCTTTTATCTGGTAACTTTCCGAAAATTGATGAATGGAGGAATGAACAAGCCTTAAAAAGGACAAAAAAAATAAGACCCGATTTGTTGGAAGACTAATCTTTTTTCTTAAATTTGCACACTCAAAATTAACCTCTGACGAAAATCGTGAATGTTGATTATTGAAAAACCCATTAAAAATTTAAAGATGGATAACTTAGTAAAGTTTGTACAAGACGAATTTGTAGCTAAAAAAGAATTTCCTCAATTTCAAGCTGGAGACACAATTACAGTATATTATGAAATTAGAGAAGGTGAAAAAACTCGTACACAGTTTTTTAGAGGTACTGTAATACAACGAAGAGGAAGCGGTTCTTCAGAAACGTTCACTATTAGAAAAATGTCTGGAACTGTTGGTGTAGAACGTATTTTTCCAATTAACCTACCTGCTATTCAAAAAATTGAAGTTAACAAACATGGTAAAGTTCGTAGAGCACGTATTTTCTACTTTAGAGGCTTAACAGGTAAAAAAGCGAGAATTACAGAAAAGAGAAGAGGATAATTTATTCTCAAATAACATTATATAAACCCGTACTGAAATTCAGTACGGGTTTATTATTATTAACAAATGTTTATAAGTCAAGTTTATATCTTGTTAAAAACTAAACAGTTGTAAATTTGGAAAATAGGTTTTTCTGTGCTTCTTTTACAGAAGAATTAGCGGAGGGGCTATAGAGTAAACTTTAAGATGCAAATCTTAAGGTCGAGTTTAGAGACTCAACGCAAATTCTAAAATGTTCTTGAACATCGTTTTTAAAATCAAACTTTAATTAGTAATGTGCCCGAGTATTTAGCATGAATAACTGGAAACACATGATTTTAAAGACAAATTTTAAAATAAAATTTTAAAGCAAGTAATTTTCTTAAGTTACAACAAAGTTTTGAGTTTTATTTTAAAAGAAACTACTTATCCAATAAGAAGTTGTAGTTTGTAAGAATAGCAACAAGATACGGTAGAAAGGTTGATAGTGTTGTACTTTAACTAGAATGACAAAAAGCTACCAACCAATTTTTACTAAAGACTTATTAGAGAAATAGTTTCAGCAAAAAGCCATGATATTGAGAAATCAATATGATGGCTTTTGTTTTTCTTAAATTAAGGTATTTTATTTTCGTATAATTCTAAAAAAACGACCTTATTTATAACGTTTTCGCAATCAATTTTTCCATCATTATTCACTATCTTTGTTCAACTTTTATTAAATTAATTTAGCAATGTTACAATTAGTTATAACAATGATAATTGTAATTTTAAAAACATACAAATAGCATGAGCACGACACCCAAAATTATCTACACTAAAACAGACGAAGCTCCGGCTTTGGCTACCTATTCATTTTTACCAATTGTTGAAGCATATACAAAGCCTTCAGGTATTAAAATTGAAACCAAAGACATTTCTTTAGCAGGTAGAATTTTAGCATTATTTCCAGAAAACTTAAAACCCGAACAAAGAGTTTCAGATGCATTAGCTGAATTAGCTGATTTGGTAAAAAAACCTGAAGCTAACATTATTAAACTACCCAATATCTCTGCTTCTGTACCTCAACTAAAAGCGGCTATTAAAGAACTACAATCTCTAGGATACGCAATTCCTGATTATAATGAAGAACCTGAGACTGCTGAAGAAAAAGAAATTCAACTTAAGTACAACAAAGTAAAAGGTTCTGCTGTAAACCCTGTTTTACGTGAAGGAAATTCAGATCGAAGAGCTCCTAAAGCAGTTAAAAATTATGCAAAAAAAAATCCACATTCTATGGGTGCTTGGTCTGCTGACTCTAAAACTCATGTTTCAACAATGAATGGTGGTGATTTTTTCTCAAACGAAAAATCTATAACTGTTCCAACAGCTAGAGATGTTAAAATTGAATTTACCAATAAAAACGGATTGGTTACTGTTTTAAAAGAAAAACTATCGCTACTGGATGGAGAAGTTATTGATGCAACTTTTATCAGTAAAAAAGCTTTAGTTTCATTTTTAGAAAAACAAATTAAAGATGCTAAAGAAAAAAATGTATTATTTTCTTTACATATGAAAGCTACAATGATGAAAGTTTCTGACCCAATTATTTTTGGACTTGCAGTTACCACATTCTTTAAAGATGTTTTTGAAAAGCACAGTGAAGTTATAAAAGAACTTGGCGTAGATGTAAATAATGGCTTTGGAGACTTAATTACTAAAATTCAAAATTTACCTGCTGATAAAAAAGCTGAGATTGAAGCAGATATTAAAACTTGTTTAGAAAATGGTCCTGATATTGCTATGGTAAATTCAGACAAAGGCATAACAAACCTTCATGTACCAAGTGATGTAATTATTGATGCTTCAATGCCTGCCATGATTCGCACATCTGGAAAAATGTGGAATGCTAAAGGAGAATTACAAGATACTAAAGCTGTAATTCCTGATAGTAGTTACGCTGGTATTTATAAAGTAACTATAGATTTTTGCAAAAAACATGGTGCATTTGATCCTGCAACGATGGGAACATCACCAAACGTAGGATTAATGGCTCAAAAAGCTGAAGAATACGGTTCACACGATAAAACTTTTGAGATAAAAGAAGATGGAACTGTTAAAATAATTGATGATGCTGGAAACACATTATTAGAAAGTGTAGTTGAAGAAGGAGATGTTTGGAGAATGTGCCAAGTAAAAGATGCTCCAATACAAGATTGGATTAAACTTGCTGTAAATAGAGCCAGAGCAACAAATATTCCTACTATTTTTTGGTTAAATAAAGAAAGAGCACATGATGCTCAAATAATAAAAAAGGTAAATAAATATCTCCCTAATTATGATACAACAGGTTTAGATATTAGGATTATGAATCCAGAAGCAGCCATACAATTTACGTTGGAAAGAATTAAAGATGGTCTAGACACTATTTCTGTTACTGGAAACATACTACGTGATTATTTAACAGATTTATTCCCTATCCTTGAATTAGGCACAAGTGCCAAAATGTTATCTATTGTGCCTTTAATGAATGGTGGTGGCTTGTTTGAAACCGGAGCTGGAGGTTCTGCACCTAAACACGTACAACAATTTGTTAAAGAAGGTCATCTAAGATGGGATTCTTTAGGTGAATTTTTAGCACTGGCTGTTTCATTAGAACATTTAGGCGAAAACTATAATGTTCCAAGTGCCTTAGTTTTTGCTGAAACTTTGGATGAAGCAACTGATAAATTCTTAGATAACAAAAAATCTCCTTCCCGTAAAGTCAATGAATTAGATAATAGAGGAAGTCACTTTTATTTGGCTACATATTGGGCTGAAGCTTTAGCTTCTCAAAATAAAGACTTAAATTTAAAAGAGAGATTTGCTAAAATTGCTTCAGAATTGATAAATAACGAAACTACAATTATTAACGAGCTAAATGCTGCACAAGGAGCTCCTGTTAATATTGGCGGTTATTATGAGTTTGATGAAAATTTAACAAAAAAAGCGATGCGACCTAGCAAAACTTTAAACACAATCATTTCTGAAATATCATAAATTAAAATCATTAAATAAGATTTTATACAAAAAGCTTTAACAAATGTTAAAGCTTTTTGTATTTATTTATGAAAAGTATATTAGTCTAAAATAAATCACTTATTTTTAACTCTATTAAAAACAAATTTTATGCACTTAAAACTAAATCATTATTAATGGCAACTGATAGAAAAGAATTGATGAGGGGTTTAAAATATGAGTTAATTGCATTTCCTTTAGTTATTTTAGCTCCTATTTTAATCACAATAGGTTTTAAAGCTATTAAACAAGAAAATAATTATTTATGGCTTATTACAGGAATATTAGCTGCAATAACAGCTATGATTATAGGTTTTTTAGGAATTCGTATTCTTTTGAATGCTTTTTTTAGCAGTAAATAGTTATGTTTTGTAACTTAAAGAAGTTTACAAACTGGGAATATTGGCCATCATTTATGTTCTATATACCTGTAGTTCCTTATGCTTTATACTTGGCTGTAAAATCCAGAAGTTTTGGTTTTTTTTCAGCAGTTAACCCTGCAATCGAAGGCTCTGGAAATGGATTAGAATCTAAATATGATACTGTTTTACTAGTTCCTAAAAAATACAGTCCAAAAACAATTTTCATTGAAAAAGGCACAAAAATAGCTAGCATTTTATTAAAAATTTCATCACAAAACATTGTATTTCCTTTAATAATTAAACCTGATGTTGGTTTTAGAGGGTTATTAGTTAAAAAAATTAATTCTGAAAAAGAACTTTCACAATACATACAAAAATACAACTCCATTAATTTAATAGTACAGGAGTTTATCAATCTTAAAAAAGAGTGTGGTATTTTTTATTACAGAATTCCCGGAGAAAAAGAAGGAACAATAACATCAATTACACTAAAAAAATATTTAACAGTTCTTGGAGATGGAAAATCTACCCTTTTAGAACTTATTAGAAACAACAAAAGAGCCAAAATTTATATTGAATTAATTTCTGAATTAAACAAAGATAAGCTACAAACAGTTCCTTTTAAAAATGAAGAAATTATTCTAACTGTAATTGGTAATCATTCAAAAGGTACTCAGTTTATAAATGGAAATCACTTAATAACTCCGAAATTAACAACTATTTTAGATAAATTGAACAAAAATATAAAAGGTTGGTATTATGGAAGGGTTGATATTAAATATAATAATTTTGATGAATTATTAGAAGGTGAAAATTTTAAAATTATAGAAATTAACGGAATAATTTCTGAGCCTACACATATTTATGACCCAAGTAAAGGAACCTATTTTAGTGCTCTAAAAACAATTAAAAATCATTGGAAAATAATTTATGAAATTGGAATTCATAATAAGAAATTAAATAACATAAACTATACAAACCTTAGCTATTTAATTAACCTTTATTTTAGCTATAAAAAATATCTTACAGAAATTAAAAAATTAAATGCTACCTATCCTATCTAACCACTTTATCACGTGGTGTTGTTGGATTGAAACCAAAATCTTCATCAGGTAAACTAATTCCTAATTGAGATATAATATAACCAACACTTGCAAAATGATGAATCGCATGACTATGAGCTTGAATTAAGATGGCTGCCAACGTAAAATTTGCCGTAATCATACCTAAGCCCAAATCATCTGTTACTTTAACAATTATATCGAAATCTTTGGTTCTTAAAGCATCTAACTTTTTCAAAATTTCATCAAAATAGGCTAAACCTTCTTTGGTGTAATTTTCGGCTAATTCATTTCGTTTTCTATTTACAAGGTTAATTTCACCTTCATTCAGCCCATCAAAAATGCAATCAAAAACATCTAGAATATGTCGCATATGACTTCCTATACTTGAATAATAAGGCGCTATTGTTGTATTACTGTATTCATCATCAGAAATATTACTTAAAAGTTGAATACCTCTGTGTAAGTTTTTCTCAATAGCTAAAATCATATTAAAATTAATTATTTGTGTTCGTAAATATAAAAATAATTTAAGGCAATAACTTAATCAATGTTAAAATTCCTAATAGGAAAAATAACAAACTTAAGATTACGTTTATGTTAGTCGCAATAAATGATATTTTCTTAATAATAATTTTTGCAAAAGATATGTACGTAAAAAATAATAAGAATGAACCTATGGATGCTCCTAAAACAAATATTGAAATATAAGGTTGTTCTACAATAATTTTACTTTCTGAAGCTAAATAAATACTTATTCCTAAATAAAAAGGAATAGCCAACATATTAACGGCTGACATTGCCATACCTTTTATAAAAAAATTACCTGTCCCACTTTTAGCTTTTGTAGCTATTTTTTTTCTAGAAAGAAAGAAGAAAAAAACAGCCAAAGCAAAAAACACAAATACTCCAACGGTTTTTAAAACTTCAATAACTTTAGGGTTTTTAATAAAGTAATCTGCAAAAAGCAATGCTATTCCTGCTTGAATTAATACTACAATTGCCGCTCCAAAAGCATACTTAACACTTGCTGCTCTACCAACATCTATCCTTGTTTTTAAAGCAGTCATATTAAGCATTCCTGGGGAAATTAGGCCGAAATATGCCATAATTATTCCATAAAAAAGGTGAGTTAAATATACCATACAAACATTTTTTTAAATTAAAATACTTTTATTTTGGAAACTGTTTTTTGATTTCTATAAATTTTAATATAAATACTTATATATCAAATCGTTAATATCTTCTGAAATAGTTGCTTTTTTAATAAGTACCAGATATAAAAAAACGATAATTAAAGATTTGAGGGCTATGTTTACTAGCGGGTTGAAACTAAAATTCCAAAAATAAAACGACGTAAATATTCCAAAAATTATCAATAATAATTTGATTGTTTTTAGACTAAAAGGCTGAATTCTTAATTTTGATTTAATGTAAACAATTTTATAAATACTATATACAATTACAACTATTAAGGTAGCCAGTGCTGCCCCGTTAATACCTATTGCTTTAATTAACCATTTATTTAATAAAATTACACTAATTGCCATAGCTAATGATAAATAAAAAAATATTTTATAATATTTAGAATTTACTAAAATTGCATTTGCTGTACCCAAAGCCAACTCCATTAATTTAGCAACAGAAATAATTAATACAATCCATATTCCCTTTGTAAACTGAGGTTTATTAATTAGTTCGTATAAATCAGAAATATTTAAATTAATTAGTAAAAAAAACAACCCTCCAATTACCAATAAATTTATAGAAGTTTTTTTGTATAATTTTTCAACCTCAATTAAATTATTATCGTTCATATCTTTGGCTGTAATAGGACTTGTAATTTGCTGCATTGCTCTTGTTGGAATTGCTATAACACTTGCTATATAAATACCTACTGAATAATATGCAACTTGTGCTATTTGCTCCATTTGAGGAATCATAAACTTATCTATTTCTAATAAAATTCCTGCCGCTGAACCCGCAACAATTATATACAATGAAAAATTAATTATCTTCTTAATATTAGATGGAAATTTAAAAATTAGCTTTGGTCTATAAATATAAAGTGCATAAATCTTCATTATTAATGTTCGTACCCCATAAACAACTACTACTGCATAAATAAACTGTTCATTTGTAAGCCAACCCATATAAACTGCTACTAATAATAATGAGACACAAATACGTGCAAAAATTTCTTTTATAAAATTTCCAAAGATTGAGTTAAACTGAACTTTTGTCCACGAGTAAAAAACTTCAAAATAGCCCATAAAAATGGCTATTATAAAAATAAGACCTGTATATTTTTTTATAAAAGGATTTTCTACTGAAAGCCAATTTGAAATAGTTTCATAAAAATAAGTTCCTACAAGCCCAAAAGGAATAATAACAATAAGTGGAATTAAAAGTGTAGTTATTAAAAAACTGTCTTTTTCTGTTTTAGTTTTATACGATGAGTAGTATTTTATTACCGTGTGTTGCATGCCAAAAACAAGTAATGGTAAAATTATATTTGCTGTTGATAATAAAAAAGTAATTAATCCAAAATAATTTTCCTGTAAAAAATGTGTATATAAAAACAATACGTTAACACCTCCTATGGCAAATCCTAAAAATAGGATGGCTGTATTAACAAAAGATTGTTTTAAAACAATTCCCATTATATTAAATTAAGAATTTCAGTATACACCTTTTCTCCTACTTCATCTCCATATAATTCCATATCAAAATCGGTAGATAAACTTTGAAAAATTTGAAATGCAGAAATCATTTTATTTGCATTATTACCTACAATTTTAGCAAATCCATTTGAAACTAATTCACCCCACTCTGTTTCTTCTCTTGCAATTATACAATATTTGTTATTAAAAAATGCCTCTTTTTGAAGCCCACCACTATCAGTAATTACCAAGTTGCAATTTTTTAATAATTCTAGCATGTCAAAATAACCAACAGGGTCAATTACAGTAATGTTATATTTTAAATTGTGTGCATCTAAAATAGCTTTAGTTCGTGGATGCAATGGTATTACTACTTGCTTTTGCTTATTTATTTCTTCTAGCCCTTCAAAAATAGCCTTTAAACTCTCTATAGAGTCTGTATTCTCTTGGCGGTGAATTGTAGCTAAAACAAAATTGTTCGATTTCAATTGTAACTTTGAAATTATTGAAGATTTTTCTGCTGAAATTTTCCCGTAAAACACTACAGCATCTTTCATAATATCTCCACATTTTACTACTTTGGTATCCAAATTTTCAAATCCTTCTTTTTGTAGATTTTGAATAGCTATACTTGTTGGACAAAGTAGTAAATCTGAAATTCTATCTGTTAAAATCCGGTTTACCTCTTCGGGCATTTTCATATTAAAAGAACGTAACCCTGCCTCTACATGAATAACTTTAATATTCATTTTTTTAGCAGCCAATGCACCTGCAAGTGTTGAATTTGTATCACCGTAAACTAAAACTGCCTCAGGTTTTTCTTTTGCCAACACTTCTTCTATTTTTGCTAACATTTGTCCCGTCATTGCTCCATGACTTAACCCATTAATTTCTAAGTTATATTTTGGTGTAGGGATTTCCATTTCACTAAAAAAAATAGCACTCATATTAACATCGTAATGCTGCCCAGTATGTATAATAACTTCTTCAATAAAATTATGCTTGGAAATTACCCTACTTAAAACAGCTGCTTTTACAAACTGTGGTCTAGCTCCTAATATGGTTACAATTTTTTTCATTTAGTAATGCTATTTATGATTTTAGAAACTTTTTTAGTCAACTCCCTTCTATGAAACTGCTCAATATTTTTAGAGTTAATTTCTAAATTCTGTTGCTTAAATCTAGAGTACAAATCTAAGATAGTTTTTTTCAATAAAACTTCATCATCAAAACCAATAACAAATCCTGAATTTGTTTTTTTAACTATTTCTGCTAAATCTCCATTCGTAGGTGCTATTGCTAAAATTGGACGTTTAGCCATTAGATATTCAAATACTTTACCTGTAATAATAGCCTTAGCGCTTGGTACATTGTTAACTACCAATAATAATAATTGTGATGTTTTTTGAAATTCAATCACTTTATCGTGAGGAATGTAATCAATTATATGAACACTGTTACCTAAATCATTTACTAAAATATCTTTGCTTACATCGGGAGCTATTTTTCCTATTAATTTCAACTCAAAATCTTTAGTGAAATCTTTATTTTCACCACTGATTTCAGCCAAAACTTTCCACAATATTTTTGGGTTTCTGTCTGCATTCATTAAACCAATGTGCGTTATGGTAAATTTTGTATCTAAAATACCCTTTGTATCTCCTATTTCATTATCAAACCCATTAGTTACAGTAATTACATTATTATTAAATTTACTGTAATTATTTTTCATTGTATTACCAACAACTAAAACAGCATCAGCATTATTTAATACTTCTTTTTCTAAATATTTATGTTTTTTTATTGATTTTTTAGTTAAAGGCAATTGATGAAAATAGTCTATTTCAGTCCAAGGATCTCTAAAATCTGCAATCCACTTTATAGCTAATTTCTGCTTTAATTTTAAGCCAATTAAATGTGTACTATGTGGTGGACCTGTTGTAATAATTACATCAATTTCATTTTTAGACAAATAGTTTTCTAAATATTTTACCGAAGGTTTTATCCAAAATTTACGAGCATCGGGAATAAAATAATTGGCTCTAATATATTGTACTAATTTTCCAAAAAATGATGGATTTGGATTTAAAAACCCTACCGTTTCGTTATTCTTTTTTACAATAAAGGATAGTATATTATTTGGTTCCCAAATAGACTGTTTTAAAATTTCAATTCCTTTAGGAATTTCATTTTCTAATGATTTGTCTAGAATTTGATAATGAGGGTTTTTAACGGTAAAAACAACAGGTTCTATATCAAAATCTCTAAAATATTTAACAAATTTTAACCAGCGCTGCACTCCAGAACCTCCTGCAGGAGGCCAATAATACGTTATAATGAGTGCTTTTTTCATAAATTTAAATTAGCATATAAATCTATTAATTTTTTAGAAGTTTTTTCCCAACAAAATTCTTCCGTTATAAATTGAGCACCATTACTGCCCAAATTTTCTCTTAATTTTTTATCTGTATACAATTGCAAAATCTTCACAGTAAAATCTTCTGAATCTTGTTCTCTATGAATTAATCCTGATTTTGCTTTTTCAATTAAATTTACCTGTGCAATAGCGTTACTAACCAACAGTGGTTTTCCAATACTCATATACTGGGAAAGTTTATTAGCATACGTGGTATCATGATGTAAATTTCTATGTAAAGGTGAGATACAAATTGAACTAGCTAGAATATATGATGGTAATAAATTTTCATTTTGCCACCCTTCAAAATCTACAAAATTTTGAATATTTAATTCCTTAACCTGTTCTTTTAAAATTGTATCAGAAGAATTACTCCCTACAATAACTAATTTTAAGTTTTTTATAGTTTCCTTTAGTACAGGAATACTTTCAATAGCAGTTTGTAAACCTCTTCTTAAACCTGTGTCTCCTATATATAACAACACAAAGTTATCTTTATACTTTTCAAGTATTTCCTGTTTTATATCCGCTTCATTATAATAATTTTTATGAACTGTATTTGGTACAACAACGATATCTTTTGAAAGCTTCCCTACCCTGTTTACAATTTCATTTTTAGACTCTTCAGTTACTACAATCAAAGTAGTTGCTTTTTCTATAAATTCTTCTTCTTTTTGTTTCCATCTTTTTAAAGAAATTAAAACCTTACCAAAAAAAGATTTTAGATGAGGATAAAACTTCATAATTTCAGGCCTGTTTTCATGCAAATCTAATACTACTTTTAAGTTTGTGCTTTTATTAGCCTTAAAAACAGCTTCAGCAATTTGAATATCATGAACGTGAATTACTTCAACTTTATTAGCAATTAAAAAACGGTGTATTTTTTTTGACATAATTAAAGTATACAATGGAATTGTATAAGCCAATGCAGATAATTTATAGATTAACCTATTAGACTTATATCTTTTAACTTGAATTCCATTCAACACCTCATCAGGCTGTATCTCTGAATATTTTAAACAGAATAAAAACACTTCATGACCATTCTCAATCAATGAAATTGCTTCATTTTCAACCCTAGGATCGGGTGGAAAAGTTTTGTCTAAAATCATTCCAATTCGCATATCAATTATTTTTCAGCGTAAACTGCGTAGTAGCGTGGTGTAAATTTCCTTAAAATAGGTCTAAAACCAATTTTATTGATAGGGCTTGTCCATTTTTCTTTTTTCTTTATGGTCCAGCCCGCTTTTTCAAGCAACCAGTCAAACTGCCAATCTTCAAACTCATGATAGTGTCTGTCTCTCATATCAGTTTTACTTCTATATGCTTTTGCAAACCATAAATTTAACGGAACTGTAGTAATAATTTTTGAAACTTCAATGGTTCTTAAAACATCAAATGGAGAAACTAAATGTTCAAATATTTCAAAAGCAGTTACAGCATCAACATTGTAATTTTTAACTATTTGAGGTAACAAATCTAAATCTTCGCCATTCGTATTATAAACTTTATACCCGTTTTGCTCCATAATTTCAGAAAATGGATTTCGTACACCCAAATCTAAAATTGTAGCAGGTGCTGGTAAAACACCTTGTAAAAATTTTAGCGTATGTTCATAACGTTTAATTGGTATTTTACTATACATTCTTTTTCTTTTTATCTACAAAAAACCACCCTAAAGAAATGATTAAAAGTAAAGCATACGAAGTTAACGTAATAGTATTTCCTTTTTTAATTACAGTAGGCTCAAACTTAAACTCAATGGTATGCTTTCCTTTTGGAATTTCCATTCCGCGCAAAACATAATTAACTCTATAATACGGTGTTTGTTTTCCATCAATATAGGCATTCCATCCATCTTTATAATATATTTCAGAAAATACGGCAAACTGATTTGAATTAGAATTTGATTTATATGTTAACTCATTTGTTTTATAAGTTACCAATTGAATTGTTGCTGTTGAATCTTTTGGAAAACTTGTTTTAAAATCACCATTAACAAAACGTTTATCAATTACTGCTTCTGTTTTGGTTTTTAAACTATCCAACGCACTTATTTCTTCATTGGCATTATTTACTACCTTTATATTTTCTACAAACCAAACATTTCCATTTGCATCAGGGTTTTGTTGAAGTGCTTCTCGCCCACTACCATCTTCAAAAATAAAATATTTGGTATTCATCATATTCAATACCTCAATATTATTTTTTGAAATTTGATAGTCATATAACTCTTGGTATCTCCTTAGTTTGGCAGCATGATAACCTCCTATAGATTTATGAAAATAGGATGTAGAGCCATCATTCATTGGATTAACTATAAAATTAGCTACTCTGTAATAGCTTTTATCTTTTAAAATCTCTTTATCAACCTCGGAAGCAACAAAGGGTTTATCTACTTTTTTGGCACTTAAAAAATCTTCATTATTTACATATCTTCTATCAACAGAAACCAAGTCAAATAAAATAAGACAGGCAATAATAACGGTTGTCGTATTTTTATTCAATTTTTCTTTTACAAACAACCACAATATACTTGTAGATAATGTGATTAGAATTAACGACCTTAAACTATCTGTAAAAAAGACAGCTTTTCTATCTGCAATAATTGCATCTAAGAAACCCGCAACCATTGTATCATAGTTCGCATCTCTTAAACCTTCAAAAGCAAAAAGACTCGATCCTAACAATGTAAAAATTAAAGCCAATCCTCCAACAATATAGAACGTATTTTTTAGAGCTTTTAATTTTATTTCAGAAGTGTTATTTGTTGAAAATAATTCTTTCAAACCCAATATCCCTAACAAAGGTATCGCTAATTCAGCTATTACTTGTATGGAAGAAACAGCTCTAAATTTATTGTACAGGGGAACATAATCAATAAAAAAATTGGTTAACATATTGAAATTTTTACCCCAGCTCAATAATATTGAAAAAATAACAGCACCAACCAACCACTTTTTTAGCTTCCCTTTCACCAGAAAAATACCTAAGACAAATAAAAATACTAAAATAGCTCCAATATAGGCTGGAGCTTCAACTATGGGTTGTTTCCCCCAATACATTGGAGCAAATTTAGCAAACTCTTTTGCACGACGTGGATCAGTTTTTCCTTTTAAAAATTGATAAATATTGGAATCCAAACCAACATCTTCATAATTTCCACCTCCCATAAAACGTGGAATAAACAAATTAAACGTTTCTAAAATCCCATAACTATATTGAGTTATATACTCTTTATCAAGACCTTTTGAAGGTTTTTTACTAGAACCGTTTGGAGTAATTGTTAACTCACTTTTTCCTCGTGTACTATGAGTTGCATATTCTTTAGTTGCCAATAAACTGGTTGCATTGGTACCTACTGCCAGCACAACTGCAATCATTAAAATTGCAACACTTTTAAAAAAAGTAGGTAATTGTTTTTCTTTAAAAGCATCAATTAAATAAAATACACCTAAAATTAATACCATAAACAGCAAATAATAGGTCATTTGAGGATGACTGGCATTTATTTCTAAAGACATGGCAATGGCAGTTAGTACAAAACCCCATAAATATTTTTGTTGTAAAACCAGTATTATACCCGCCAAGACCATTGGCATATAAGCAATTGCATGTGCTTTAGCATTATGACCAACTCCTAAAATAATAATATAATATGTTGAAAATCCAAAAGCCAAAGCCCCCAATGTAGCCAGCTTATAATCAACTTTCAAGACCAATAGAAGAATAAAAAAACTTAAGAAGTAAAGAAATAAATAGTCGGCTGGCCTAGGTAAAAAACGCAGTAATTTATCTAGTTTTTTTATATAATTGTTAGGATATAAAACACTTAAATTATATGTTGGCATTCCTCCAAAAGCAGCATTTGTCCAATAGGGTTCTGCATCATTTTCTTTTCTAAAATCATTCACTTCTTTTGCCATTCCAGTGAACTGCTTAATATCATTCTGAAATATCTTTTTCCCTTCTAAAATTGGAGAAAAATAGGCTACTGAAACAATAATAAAAATTAAAATTACTACTGCAAATGGAAAAAATTTATGTATTAAATTTTTCATGAAATTTATTCGTTTATATCTTCATAATCTACATAATCTCCAACATCTTTATTACTTTCTTTAGGCCTTGATGGCTTTTTAGCTATTACTGTTTCTCCTACTTTACCGCCATCATTAGCTGGTTGATTTTGTTGTTGCTGTTCTCTAAATTTTTTCTCAACATTATTAACTACCTGCTTTATAAACAACGGTAGAATATACCTACTAATAAATTTAAGTACGTAGTAAACAATTATTATAATTGCTATCGTTTTTAACAATCCCATTTAATAAAGTTTTATAATTCCCAAAAATAACAATTTGATGGTAACTAAAACATTTAATTATATAAAATCTTATATTTGAACAATAATAAACTTAACATATGAAAAGAGTTTTTTTGTTGTTCATTGTATTTAACAGTATTCAAATGCTTCATGCTCAATATACTGAAATTATCAATTCTAAAAGACCTGGTTTTTCTGAGAGTCCATATAGTGTTGGAACCAATGTTTACCAATTTGAAACTGGCTTATTTTATAGAACTAGTACAAGAGAAACAGCCTTTTCTAAACCAAATACCATTGGTGGTGAATTATTTTTTAGGTATGGAAAATTCTATGAAAAATTAGAATTTAATGCAAAAGTAGCTTATCAACGTGATGAAGTTTATAATATTTTAGGTGCAAACTATACTATTAATGGAATTAGTCAACTAACTATTGGAGCCAAATATTTATTCTATCAACAAGAATATACCGATAAATCTAAAGAAATTAGAAGTTGGAAAAAGAGAACGGCATTTGATAAAAAAAGATTAATCCCTTCTGTAGGAGCTTTTGTAGGTGTTAATACTAATTTTTTAGGTAAAGATTTCAAAGAAAATGAATTAAGTATAAAAGCTGCAGTATTGCTACAAAATGATTTTTCTAGTCGATTGGTTTTAATAACTAATTTGATAGCTGATAAAATTTTATCAGATTCTAACGAATATTCATATATAGCAACAATGACCTATGCCTTGAGCTACAAATGGTCTTATTTCATTGAAAATCAAGGTATATTTGAGAAAATGGCAACTCCCAAATTTCATTTTGGTACTGGAGCTGCCTATTTATTTTCAGATAATTTACAACTAGATGCATCTATTAGAACAAACTTTTTTGAAGACTACTCCTTTTTGTATTCTTCAATTGGTGTTGCTTGGAGATTGGATAGACATTCAGATGAAATAATTATTAAAAGCTCTCCTAGAGATCAACTCACAAAAAAAAGAAAACGCAGAAAAAAAGGAAATTTCTTTTCGAGATTATTTAAAAAGAAGCATTAAAATTTATGATTACTATTCAAGAAATGACATCTAAAAAGGAGATGAAAGCATTTGTTAAGTTTCCTTTTAAATTATACAAAAGTAACCCTTATTGGGTTCCTCCCATCATCAATGATGAGCTAGAATCGTTTGATAAAAACATAAATCCTGTTTTTGAACATGCTGAAGCTCAGTTTTTTGTTGCTATTAAAAATAATGAAATTGTTGGAAGAATTGCTGCAATTATAAATCATACCGAACTAAATAAGCAAAAGCTAAGAAAAATGCGTTTTGGATGGTTTGATTTTATCGATGACATTGAAGTTTCTAAAAAATTATTAGATAAAGTTTATGAAATTGGTTTACAAAATAAACTAGAATTTATGGAAGGTCCTATGGGATTTTCAAACCTTGATAAGGTTGGTGTTTTAACAGATGGATTTGACCGAATTGGCAGTATGATAACATGGTATAACTATGCGTATTATAAAGATCATTTTAAAAAATTAGGATTTAAGGTTGAAAAAGAATATTTAGAAAGTATTTTTCCTTTTAAAAATGTAAAACGGGAGCCTCTTGAAAGAATTAGTACCATCATAAAAAAACGCTACCAACTTACACCTTTAAATTTTACTAAAACAAAAGATATTTTCCCTTATGTAGATCAAATGTTCAATTTATTTAACGAAAGTTATGCCTCCCTTCCTACATTTGTTCCAATTACTGATATAGAAAAAGAATATTTCAAAAAAAAATATATCTCATTTATCAATCCAGAGTACATTAAATTTGTTGTTGATAAAGATCATAATATGGTGGCATTTGCTATTACAATGCCTTCCTTTTCTGAAGCTTTACAAAAAGCTAAAGGTAAATTACTGCCTTTTGGATTGTTTCACCTATTGAAGGCAAAAAAAAACAGTAAAGATGTTCTCTTCTACTTGATTGGCGTACATCCAAAACTACATAACAAAGGTGTACACGCACTGCTCTTTTTAGAATATCAAAAAACTTTTGAACCAAAAGGTATTGTTAATTGTATTAGAACACCAGAACTTGCCAGTAACAAAGCTATTGCAGCAGTTTGGAAAAATTTTAATTCAACTATTTATAAAAAACGTTGTACTTACAGAAAAGAAATTTAATGCAATTATTTTACAATTCAGAAATAACAGCTAATACACAACAATTTACTTTTGATAAAATTGAAAGTAGGCATATTGTTCGTGTACTTCGCAAAAAAGAAAGTGATAAAATATTTATTACAAATGGTTTTGGGCACTTATTTACCTCAGAAATTATTATTGCTAATGATAAAAAATGCTTGGTGAAAATTATAAATGTAGAATACAAAAAAAAGTATTGGAATTACTATTTACATATTGCTATTGCTCCAACAAAATTGAATGACAGATTTGAATGGTTCTTAGAAAAAGCTACTGAAATTGGCATTGATGAAATTACACCTATAATTTGTGAACACTCTGAACGCAAAGTTGTTAAACCCGAAAGAATGAAAAAAATAATTCATTCTGCAGCAAAACAATCACTTAAATTTCATTTCCCTAAATTAAATAACCCTATAACATTTAATCAATTTATTAAATCAGGTATAGACGGACAATTATTTATAGCTCACTGTGAAGAAACTGATAAAAAATTATTAAAATCAGTATTAAAACCTTCAACCAAAATTACTGTTTTAATTGGTCCTGAAGGTGATTTCTCTATCAAAGAAATTAAACAAAGTTTGGAACATAAATTTATTCCTGTATCTTTGGGAAAAAGCCGTTTACGAACTGAAACTGCTGGTATTGTTGCTGTTCACAGTGTTGCCTTTATAAATGAATGACTTAAAATTGAAATTT
>JAMOMG010000297.1 GCA_027068695.1 Flavobacteriaceae bacterium | reverse complement strand
ATGTTTGGAGTTGCCCTTGGAATTACAATAGATGATTTTAAACGGTTATTTAAAAATCCAAGAATTCTATTTACAGGTATTATTTCACAATTTATTTTATTGCCTTTTATAACTTTTATTTTTATAAAGTTGGTAAACCCTATGCCTAGTATAGCATTAGGGATGATGATGGTTGCTGCCTGCCCTGGTGGGAATATTTCTAATTTTATGACCCAAATGGCAAAAGGGAATTCAGCCCTCTCGGTAAGCCTAACTGCATTTGCAACCCTAGTTTCATTGGTAATGACTCCTTTTAATTTAGAATTTTGGGGGAACTTATATGCTCCAACCGCTCAAATACTTCAAAAAGTAGAATTAAACCCCTGGGAATTAGCAAAATTAGTTACTTTAATTTTAGGAATCCCTCTTATTCTTGGAATGTTATTTAATAAATATTACAAAACATTAGCCAAAAAATTATCAAAGATTTTAAAACCAATTTCTCTAATCATTTTTATGATTTTTATTGTTATAGCATTTTATGATAATTTTGATATTTTTGTAAATTACGTTGAATATGTCCTTATTTTGGTTGTTGCTCATAATCTAATTGCATTGTTAACTGGTTTTTATTTTGCAAAAGCAATGAAACTTTCTTATAAAAATCAAAAAACACTCTCTATTGAAACAGGAATCCAAAATTCAGGTTTAGGATTATTACTAATTTTTAGCTTTTTTAATGGACTTGGAGGTATGGCATTGCTAGTTGCTTTTTGGGCAATTTGGGATATAATATCAGGATTGTTATTAGCCACATACTGGTCTAAACAGAAAATAAAAGAATAAGCACTTGAAACACCTTTGGTATAATATAATTAGGTTTTATGTAAAAATTGGGCTCTTCTTTTTACATAAAAAAATAATAATTTCTGGTGAAGATAATATTCCTGAAGAAGGAGCAGTACTATTTGTTGGAAATCATCAAAATGCACTTATTGATGCCATTTTAATACCTACAACTACCAAACGAAATATCCATTTCTTAACAAGAGCTTCTGCTTTTAAAAATAAAATAGCAGATAAAATACTCAGGAGTTTAAATATGATTCCTGTATATAGAATTAGAGATGGAATTAATACCGTTGAAAAAAATACTTTAATTTTTAAACAGTGTTTCGAAATTCTAAAAAATGAAGGCGCAATTGAAATTTTTGCAGAAGGAAATCATCATTTAGAACGAAGAATCTTCCCTTTAAAAAAGGGATTTGCTCGTATTGTCTTAGGCACACTTCAGAAATATCCCGATATAAAAATTCAAATTGTTCCCATAGGCATAAACTACGATTCTCATTTAAATTTCCCAAGTAGTGTTTCAATATATTATGGAAAACCAATTTTAGCAAATACACTTATTAATATTGAGAATCCAGATGTTAGATTTTCCAATATAATTAATGAAGTGTCTTCAGCTTTAAAAAAATTGACAGTCCACATCGAAGACAAGGAAAACTACGATGAAATTATAACCAAATTAAATGCTCTCAAGGTAGATTACACAAAACCTTTTGAAGTTAACGAAATCATAAAAAATATTGATAAATCATCAATAGCTACTGCTAAAAAGAAACAAATTAATTGGTTTACTCCAATTCATTTACTTGCAAAACTAAATAGTATTTTCCCATTATTAATTTGGAAATATTTAAAATCAACCATCAAAGATCCTGTTTTTACCAATACTTTTAGATTTGCTTTAATACTCACTGTTTTTCCAATTTTTTACCTCATTCAAACATGCATTATTTACTATTTTTTTAATTTAAAATATGCATTAATTTACTTGATTGGCAGTATTGTATTAGGGGTTATTTCAAAAAAAACAATGATTGTTAATCTGTAATTGCATCTTGTATTAACTGCTGTATTTCTATTCTTATATTGTTTTTAACTAAACCTCTATTATTCATAGTTGGAAATACTCTATTTGATAAAAAAACATATATAATTTCTGTTTCAGGATCAACCCAAGCATAAGTACCCGTAAAACCACTATGACCAAAACTTTCATCAGAAACACAGCCACAAGTAGATTTTTCTTTTGCTTTTAATTGAGGCTTGTCAAAACCTACACCTCTTCTCACGCCATTATTGGCATAATAGCGATGGTTAAACTTGTTTATAGTTTTTGGTTGAAAATATTGTCTTCCTCCATAAAAACCCTTTTGCAAATACAATTGCATCATTTTAGAAATGTCATTAGCATTTGAAAACAAGCCAGCATGGCCACCTATACCACCTTGCATTGCGGCACCCATATCATGTACATATCCTTGGATTAATTGATTTCGAAAATAATCATCTTTCTCTGTTGGTACTATACTATTTTTTGAAAATTTATTTAAAGGTAAATACGTTGTTTTATTTGCTCCTATTTCTTTAAAAAAGTGTTGCTGTGTTAATTCATTTAAATTTTTTTTATAATAATTTTCTATATACTCCTTAAAAATATAGAACGACAAATCACTATATTTATATCCTTTTTTTGTGCGCTGTTCTGCTTTTATTATACTATCCATCATTATCAAAGGATAATCTCTTCTTAAAAATAGTTTATCTGCAACCTTTATATTGAAATTATTAGATTTCCTTTCTCTATAAAATTCTTTTGAAGGTTTATGTGTTATACTATCCAACGTGAACTTGTAAAATGGAATCCAAGATTTTAATCTTGCATAATGAGAAAGTACCTCTTTAACTGTTAAAGTATCTTTATTTGTGTTTTTAAATTTAGGTAATAAACTGCCTAAAGTACTCTCTAAACTTAAAACTCCTTTTTCTTCAAGTTCCATAATAAGTGGTAATGAAGCTACAATTTTAGTTACAGAGGCAATATCATAAACGTCACTATTTTTAACAGGTTCTTTTTGCTTATACGTATGAAAGCCAAAACTTTTATTATATACTACCTTCCCTTTTCTAGCTACTAAAATTTGCATACCTGGAGTCATTTTTTTCCTAATAACAACTTTAGCTAATGAATCTATTCTTTTTAATTTTTGACTACTTAAACCAACTTCTTCAGGAATGGAATATGCCAAACGCTTTAATGAAGTTGTTTGTAGTCCATATCCAACTGAAAATATATTTTTAATTGAAACAGGAAGTTTCCCCTTGGTCTCTAGAGCTCCAAAAAGTATTTGCGCTGAGATATCTTGTGATAATATACTATTTTGATATGAAAGCAAAAGCCCATTAATATTTTCAAATGTTTTAAGTTGCAATAAAGAATATGGATTTGCAAATACATCTAAGATAATGGTATTAGTTCTTGCAATTTCTTGCAACCAAACCAATTCTGAATCTTTAAAATTATGCCTATCTCTAAATCCTACATCAGATTTATGATAACCTACTATTACTAAATTATATGGTTTTAATTTCTCAATTAGTTCATCTAAATTTTCACTTGAAACCACATCAATAGCTGCGTAATTTTTTAATGTTTTAATAAAATTATTGTTTTCAGCATCACCAAGTTTAACATAAGCAATTTTCTTTTTATCTAAATTTTGGATTGGCACTACTAGAGATTCATTTTTTAGTAGTGTTATTGAGTTTTCAATCAATTTTCTATATAATAATTCATTTTCAATAGAATTTAAATCTTTTTCTAAATTATTTAATTCAACTAATTTAAATTTAGACAAACCCGCCCAGTATTTGGCATTTAATATTTTTCTTACTGAATAATTCAATCGTTCTTCAGAAATAATTTTTTCTTGTAAGGCATTGTTAATATATAAAATTGCAGCTGGAACATCTTCTGGGACTAGCAAAATATCATTTCCTGCAAGCATTGCCAGCAATTCAATTTCTCCAGGTTTTACAAAATCTGACGCTCCCTTCATATTTAGTGCATCGGTTATAATTAACCCATTAAAGTTTAATTTATCTTTTAACAAACCTGTAACTACTTTGTATGAAAGAGACGTGGGTAATTCCTCATTTGGCTCTAAAGTTTTTACACTTAAATGAGCAACCATAATACTAGACAATCCTTTCTCAATTAATGGTTTATACGGGTATAATTCTATTGAATCCAATCTGTCCCTATCGAAATCTAAAACTGGCAAAGCCTTATGCGAATCAACGTTAGTATCTCCATGACCTGGAAAATGTTTTGCACAAGCAAGTACATTTTCACTTTGGAGACCTTTAATAAATGCGTATGCTTTTTCGGTTACATTATTCCTGTTTTCTCCAAAAGAACGATTGCCAATTATTGGATTATCTGGATTTGTATTTATATCAACTACTGGAGCAAAATTAATATGAATTCCCAATCGTTTACACTGTTTTCCAAGTTGAGCACCAAATTCTTCAATTAATTTATTATCTCTTATTGCTCCAAGTGTCATATTCCAAGGAAATCTGTAGGTGTTTTTCAAACGCATTTCCAACCCCCATTCTGCAGTAATACCAATAAGTAATGGAATTTTAGAAATTGATTGATATTTATTATTTAATTGAGCTTGTTTTTCAGGTGTTCCCTGCATAAAAACAAGTCCTCCAATATGATACTTTTCAATTAAGTTTTCAATAAAACTAGTGTGATTTTCATCTTTATTTGAATATGCTTGCACCATTAATAGCTGACCTATTTTTTCATCAACAGTCATATTATTCAACAAAGAATCTACCCATTGTTTTTGCGCTATTGAATCTTTAACCATTAAAGGATTAAACTTCTGAGCTTTTAAAAAGGTACCATTTAACACTATAAATATGAAAAGTATATTTTTAATCATTTAATTATAATTGTTTAATTGTAGTAATATCCTTTTTCAATTCTTATTTATAGCTTCTTGCCTATTTACCAAGAATTAAATATTTTTTCTAGGCAAAGAAGTATTTGTAGTAATATTATACGAAAAAACGTTTATGCCAGCTTTTAGCTGCTATTACCTCCCAATTATTCATAAAATCGGCTTTTGAAGCAACCATATTATTAAACACAATTGTATTTAAATTAATTTTCCCTTGTTTTGCATACTGTTGAAAATCAGCTAAATTCACAATATTTATATTGTTATTCACTTTAAATGATATGTTTAATTTATTTGTCAAATCTAACTTAAACTCTTTTTCAAATTGCTTTATTAAATTAACTGAGGCATCAATAGAACAACCTGAAACTTCATTAAACTTTTCATCAACTGCCAAAATAATAAAATGGTTGTACTTTAGTTGGTATGAAGCTTTTAAATCTTCTCCATGGCGTTGCCAACTTCCAATAAAATCTTCTACCCTTTTTTTTATTATTTCAATTTCATTATCAGAAAACTCTCTATTAGATTGGTATATCCAAACTTTAGAT
>JAMOMG010000296.1 GCA_027068695.1 Flavobacteriaceae bacterium | reverse complement strand
GCTGTTTTTCTGTTTAATCTTTGTGTCATTCCACCAACAATAGTTGCTCCACTTCTTGAGGTGCCAGGAATCATAGCAAGGCATTGAAAAAACCCAATTTTTAATGCTGTTATATAGCTAATTTTAGTGTGTTCTTCTAATTTACTATTATCAAATTCTTCGTTAGATTTAAACCATTTATCTACTTTTAGTAATATAATGCCTCCCAAAATAAGAGATATTGCAACAATTATTGGGCTTTCTAATAATTCATCTATTACATCGTTAAATAATAATCCTAAAAAAACAGCAGGAATAAACGCAACAAATAGTTTTAAATAAAAATCAATACTTTGAAAAAAACGTTTCCAGTATAAAATAACAACCGCTAAAATTGCTCCTAATTGGACAATAATTGTATATAATTTTGTAAAACTGTCTCCTGCAATATGAAAAAAGGAAGATGCTATAATTAAATGTCCTGTTGAAGAAACAGGCAAGTATTCTGTTATTCCTTCAATAACGGCTAAAATAATAGCTTCAATAAAACTCATTCTTATTTTTTAGATTTAGCCAAAATTGCATAAATCTCTATTGCTAGTCCTATAAGAACTAATGTTGGTGCCAAACGGATTCTTCTAAAATTATATATTTCAGGGTTAAATATTTTTGGATCATCACTTCCACCTCCTGCCATTAAAATAAATCCAAGAGCTATAAAAGCAACTCCAATTAGCATAAAAGTATAGTTTCTTTTACCAAATAAAAAATCATTTTTATTTCCCTGTTTTTTTGTTGCTTTTTGTTTTTTCATTCTATTTAGTAATAAAGTTCATCTGTTCTTAAATTTAAAAAGCGTTGGGTTGCAAAAAAAGTACTAATCCAAGTTATTAATATTCCCAATATAATTATAGCAACAAATAAGATTCCTAACATTTCATAATTAGACAACATTTCTAATTCTGGTATCGTTTTATTTATATACAAAATAAAAGCTACCAAACCCAAAATAGAAAGCACAGCTCCCCAAATACCTAACTGAATACTTTTCCAAATAAAAGGAACTCTAATAAATCCTTTTGTTGCTCCAACCATTTGCATTGTTTTTATAGTAAACCTTTTTGAATATACTGAAAGGCGTATAGAGCTATTTATTAAAACTACTGCTATTAATGTAAAGACTCCACTAAAAAGTAACATCCAAAAGCTTAAGCGAGTAATATTTTTTGTCAACAATTCAATTAAAGGTTTGTCATA
>JAMOMG010000295.1 GCA_027068695.1 Flavobacteriaceae bacterium | reverse complement strand
AACTACATCCATAGATGTATCTTTTAATACAATAGATTTGGTTAGATTTCCAACGTTTAAATTAAAATCAGTTGAATTAAATACGGGTTGTTTCTTTTTGAAGGCAATAAGTGTTGACCAAACATTGTATATGTTTTTTCTATTAACATCATCAAAATACTCCCAATGTATTGGTTTTCTTCCTGTTCGTCCATTTTCATCAATACTAATTTCGTAACCAAGTTCCCCAAATTGCCATATCATTTTAGGTCCAGGGATGGTAAAAAGAAACATAGCAGCCAATTCTTCTCTAGCCAAAGCAGTATTTAAGTTTTTTACGTTGTAATTTTCATTACTATTACCAAAATTCAAATTCTTATACATTAATCGTTCCTCATCATGACTTTCCATGTACCCTACAAGATTTGGATTATTCCATCCTCTTTCTTGATAAGACATCCAACTAATATTTGCTTCAGAAGCGAACCCCATTGTATTTTGATTGTAGTTGTGATTACCATTTCCCCATAATAAGAATCCAAAATTAGCCAATACAGTTTCTTCAGAATTATCTGCAAAATGCTCTAAAATTAAATAAATGTCGGATGAAGTGTTCGTCCAGACATCATTTGCGTAATTTTCTAAAATAGCAATTCTAGAGGCATCATAATTCCCCCAAGCAGCAACATCTGTAGGGTTATTTGTTTGTGTAAATCCTTTAGATAAATCAATTCGAAAACCATCAACTTTAAATTCATTTATCCAATGCTTTAATGTTTGTTTTACATAATTTTTTGTGTAAATACTTTCATGATTGAAATCGTAACCAACACTATAAGGGTGAGTTGCATCAGTATTCAACCAAGGATTATCTGATGCGGGTTTATTATTTGTACTATCCCAATACATTTGAGCTAATGGACTTTGCCCAAATGCTTGATTGTATACAACATCTAGTATTATGGCAATACCTCTTGAGTGGCACTCATCTACAAATTTTTTGAAATCGTTTTTAGTTCCATATGCTTTGTCTAATGCACCGTGAAAAGATGGATTATAGCCCCAGCTATCATTCCCTTCAAATTCACTTATAGGCATTAATTCTATGGCATTTATACCTAATGATTCTAAATAATCTAGGCGAGTTAAAGCTTCATTATAAGAGTCAGACTCTGTAAAATCTCGTATATGTAATTCGTAAATAATTAAGTTGTCTTTTGCGGGTTTTATAAAGTTGGTAATATTCCAAGTATACGTAGGTTC
>JAMOMG010000294.1 GCA_027068695.1 Flavobacteriaceae bacterium | reverse complement strand
AAATATATGGCACATTGACTCAGTATAATCCTTGATTCAGGAAAACCAATGGTTGTTACTGCCTGAAATGTATTGTTAGCCAAAATTAGTGCCGTTGGGTTTGCATTGCCAATATCTTCAGAAGCTAAAATAAGCATTCTCCTAGCTATAAATTTGGGGTCTTCTCCGCCTTCAATCATTCGGGCAAGCCAATAAACGGCTGCGTTTGGGTCGCTTCCTCTAATAGACTTTATAAAAGCTGATACAATATCGTAATGTTGTTCTCCTGTTTTGTCATATAAAACGGTATTTTGTTGAACTTTGTTAAGAACTAAATCATTTGTAATTGTAATTGGGCTATCTTCAGAATTTACAATTAATTCAAAAATATTTAACAATTTACGTGCATCGCCGCCAGAAATCCTTAACAGTGCTTCGGTTTCTTTAATCTTAATTTTTTTGGAGGCAATTATGTTATCTTCTTTTAGAGCACGTTCTAATAAATTTTCTAAATCTGTTTTACTAAAAGAATTCAAAACATATACCTGACAGCGTGATAGGAGGGCAGGTATTACTTCAAAACTTGGGTTTTCAGTTGTAGCACCAATTAATGTAACCCAACCTTTTTCTACGGCTCCTAATAAAGAATCTTGTTGAGATTTACTAAATCTGTGTATTTCATCAATAAACAAAATAGGGTTTTTAGTGGTAAATAAACCACCACTCTGTTTTGCTTTTGAAATAACATCTCTCACGTCTTTAACACCAGAACTTATGGCGCTTAATGTGTAAAAAGGACGTTGAGATTCTTTGGCAATAATATTTGCCAGCGTAGTTTTGCCAATACCAGGAGGCCCCCAAAATATTAATGAAGGAATAATACCTCGTTTAATATGTTGTGTTAAAGCTCCATTTTTTCCAACCAGATGTTGCTGACTTATATAATCTGCTAATGTTTTTGGCCGAATGCGTTCAGCTAAAGGTTCATTCATAGCGTAAAAGTAAGAAATAATTAAACTTATTTATATTGTTACTGACAATATTTCAGAAACCAATTAATTGGACTTATATTTGACTATGTAAAGTATATTTAGCTTAAATGAAAGAATCTAAATTTCAACAAAATTATATCCTAATTCCTTTTTTAGCAATTATAGCAATTTGGATTGTATATTACATTGAAATAAAATTTGGTTTGAATTTTAATAAGTATGGTATCTATCCAAAAACCTTCTTAGGTTTAAGAGGTGTAATTTTTTCACCGTTTATACA
>JAMOMG010000293.1 GCA_027068695.1 Flavobacteriaceae bacterium | reverse complement strand
GGGTCACAGGCCGTAAAAAATAAGGCCAAAACCGGTAATAAATAAATAAATTTTTTCATTGTTTTTATTTTTTTAATTAAAATCTAATTTTTGCACTTATGTTAAAAGTTCTTCCGAAGCCGAACCAAACTAGCGCAGTTTGTGCAACTGAACCAGCACCATCTGTTGCATCAGCAATATATTGTGTGTCAAAAACATTGTTCATTCTTCCTATTAAAGTTGTATCTAAATCTCCAATTTTAAATCCATATCTTAAACTCATATCGAATGTTGTATATGCAGGAGCTTTCCAGGCTTGCGGAGCACCTTGTGTACCTCTATCATTAGGGTCGTACCTAGCATATAAGTCATCATAGTAGTTAAAATCTACAGTAAAATGTGTTTTATCCATCAGTTTGTAGTCTAAACCTAACGCTGCTGTAGTTTGAGCGGCATCAGACACTTTTAAACCATCGATATACAAATTTACAGTATTTACTAAGTTTTGTTCTTCATCAAAAATTTGGATATTTTCAACATTATTATCCCAAGTCCAGTCTCCTAAAGAAAGCATACCAGTTAATGTTAAATTAGGAATTCTATACGTGAAATCTATTTCAATACCTTGGTGTAAAGCATTTACCCCTAAAATATTAGCACTACCAAATGTTCCATCAGGATTTTGGAAAGTTCTTGTTAAAGTTCTGTCATTCCACTGCGTTCTGTATACGTTAATATTAGCTGCAAATTTTTCACCTCTAAACCCATATCCTAGTTCAGCACTAAATATTTTTTCGTTTTCAGCATCAGCATTTATATCTACATTGTTAAATCTTGGAAAAACAGAAGTGAAAATTGGTGCTCTTTCAAAGTAACCAATATTTGCAAATACATTATTCACGTCATCAATATTGTAATTGGCACCACCTTTCACACTATAACCAAAAAAGTCATATTTATCAGTAGTTTGTAGAGGGTCGCTATCTAAATATTTAAAATAATCTACTCTTCTGTATGAAGTGTTTGATGCAGCTACAGAAAGAAAGGTAGATAAGTTGTCAGTATTGTATTCTAACTGAGTAAATAACCCTTGCCATCCTACTTCACCATCATTATTATAGTTATATTTATCACCAACTTGTAACGCTCTATTTGGGTTGTTTACGTCAGAATTATCATAGACATATTCTCCACCTAATAAATCGGTTACTTCTCTAAAGTGTTTACCAACATAAGATCTTATATCTACACCGCCAATAAACGATAAATTATC
>JAMOMG010000292.1 GCA_027068695.1 Flavobacteriaceae bacterium | reverse complement strand
AAGCGGCAATAATTTTAATTGATGCAAGACATGGCGTAATTGAGCAAACCTATCGTCACTTTTTTATCAATAATTTACTGCGTATTAAAGATGTAATTGTGGCTGTTAATAAAATGGATTTGGTAGACTTTTCAGAAGAAAGATACAATGAAATTAAAACTGATTTTCAAAAATTGGTTGCAAAAAGCGATTATGAAAGTCAGAATATCACATTTATTCCTGTAAGTGCTTTAAAAGGAGACAATGTTGTAGAGCCTTCAACTATAATGACATGGTATAAAGGACAAACCTTATTGGAACATTTAGAGAAACTAGACACAAAAGATATCTATAATAGTGGGAAAATGCGATTTCCAGTTCAATATGTAATTAGACCAAAAACAGCAGAATTTCATGATTACAGAGGTTATGCAGGTAAAGTATACGGAGGTGAAATAAAAGTTGGCGATGAAGTGGTTGTATTGCCATCTGAAACAAAAACAAAGGTTAAAGAAATTAACTTTAATGGTAAAAAATACAAGAGTGCAGCTCGTAGATCTTCAATTTCAGTAGTGTTGGAAAATGACGTGAATGTTAGCAGAGGCGATATGATTGTAAAAGTAAACGAGTTACCAAAAATTGAAAAACAATTTACTGCAACTGTATCTTGGATGTGTTCCAAAGAGTTAACAATTGGAACGAAGTATATATTGCAACACGGAGTTCATAAAGTTTTAGCTAAAGTAAGTGCCATAAACAATAAAATTGAAACCGATTTTTCAGGTGTTAAGAATAATGTTAATTCGTTAACTATGAATGATATTGCATCTGTTTCATTTCAATTAAATAAGCCTATTTTTTTCGATTCGTTTAAAGAACACAGAACAAATGGAGCTTTTATTTTAATTGATTCCCAAACAAATAATACCGTAGGCGTAGGTTTTATTAAATAGCTAACAATCAGGAATATACAGTAGAAGAAGCATTCATAAATTTTTATGAATGAGGAAGTCTTTTTTACTAACTAAATTAAAAAACACCATGCAAAGCTTTAGAAAGGAAATAGAAAATAAGCTAGTTGAAAGGGATATTATTAACCTTGAAAATAAAATAAGTCTTTATTATCAGGGAAAAATTGATGAAGCCCGCTTTAAAAGTTTACGTCTTGCCTGTGGTATTTATGGGCAACGTCAATTTGGGGTACAAATGGTTCGTATCAAACTTCCATACGGAAAAGTCTCAAGTGAGCAGCTTCACAGAATTGCAGAGGTTTCGGATAAATATTCGAGAGGAAGATTACACATTACTACCCGTCAAGATATCCAAATCCACCATGTAAGTTTGGATAGAACTCCTGAACTTTGGGCTGAATTAGAGAAAGATGAGATTACTTTAAGAGAAGCCTGTGGAAATACAGTTCGTAATATAACCGCTTCTGAAACTGCAGGAATTGATCCAAATGAGCCATTTGATGTATCTCCCTATGCACATGCTGTTTTCGAATTCTTTTTAAGAAATCCTATTTGTCAAGAAATGGGACGAAAATTTAAAATTTCATTCTCAGGAACGGATGATGATTCAGCTTTGAGTTTTATGCACGATTTAGGTTTTATAGCTAAACTAAAAGAGGGAAATAGAGGTTTTAAAATAATGCTAGCAGGTGGGTTAGGTTCTCAACCTAGACAGGCAGATGTAATGTATGAGTTTGTTGAAGAAGATAAAATAATCCCTGTAATTGAAGCAGTTCTTCGTGTATTTGATAGGTATGGTGAACGTACAATAAGAACAAGAGCCAGACTAAAATTTTTAATCAAAGAAATAGGCTTGGCATCATTTGTTTCGCTAGTTGATGAAGAACAGAAAGCACTTTCAAATCAATCATACAAGATTGATACTGCTAATTTTGATAAAGAAATTATTTTACCTGAAATAAAAATACCTTTAGTTAAAATAGAAGATACAACAGCCTATGATTTATGGAAAGAAGCCAATGTATTTCCTCAAAAACAACAAGGTTTTTTTGCT
>JAMOMG010000291.1 GCA_027068695.1 Flavobacteriaceae bacterium | reverse complement strand
AAAAGAGGTCCTGAAGCATTGCGTTATTTGTTAAATGATTTTGAAACGAATAGAAAGGACAAAGAAACATTTTTATCGTATTACGATAGAAAGCAAGAAAACTATTTTTATAGGCTTTTAAAACCCTTGGCAAATACATCTAATTTAAAGCAAAGTGATTTTATAGATTGGGGAAGTGATGTACAGTATTTAAAAACAGTTGGTGTTGGTGAATGTGCAGGCGTTGTTATAGATTTGGTTGGAACTTTATTATTTGAAAGTGAAGAAAACATACAACATGCAAAAGAATCATTAAAACTAAGTCAGTTTTCAGATAGCGCATATTACGCTTATAAAAGTATGGTAAATACAGCCAAAGCATTATTATTAACTAAGGGAGAAAAAACAAATACGCAAGCAGGAATTATTTCTCAATTTGAAAAGTTGTTTAGTGATAAAATAACATTAGAAACACAATTTTCTAAATTTGTTTATCAAATAAAAAACAATGAACCTTCAAAAGAGTTTACTACTAAGTACATACAAGATGCACAGCTTTTTTATAACAAAGTAACTGCTTATAGAACTAAAATATTAAGTAATGAAAACAATCAGCAAACCTAAAGTTACACTTATTGGAGCTGGGCCGGGCGATCCAGATTTAATTACTGTAAAAGGTGTAAAAGCATTAGAAGCTGCAACCGTTGTTTTATATGATGCGCTTATAAGCCGTGAACTGTTAAAATACGCCCCCAATGCCATAAAAATATTTGTTGGTAAACGAAGAGGTTTTCACAGCCATTCGCAAAGTGAAATTAATAGGTTGATTGTGGAAAATGCATTTCAACACAAAAATGTAGTACGTTTAAAAGGTGGTGATTCTTTTGTTTTTGGCAGAGGAGCAGAAGAAATTGAATACATTGAATCTTTTGGGATAGAAACTGAAGTTATTTCAGGTATTTCCTCTGCAATGGCTGTCCCTTCAAGTCAAGGAATTCCACTAACTAAAAGAGGTGTTTCAGAAAGTTTTTGGGTAATAACTGGAGCAACTTCAGAAAGTAAATTATCTCATGATTTGTATTTGGCAGCACAATCAACAGCAACGGTTGTTATTTTAATGGGAATGAACAATCTAAAAAAAATTATCTCCATCTTTAAACAATTTAAAAAAGGAAATTTTCCAGTCACAATCATACAAAATGGTACTACAAAAAATGAAAAATTAGGATTAGGAACCATCAACTCCATTTTGGATGTTGTAAAAAAAAATAAATTATCATCACCTGCAGTAATTGTAATTGGAGAGGTCATAAAAGAAAGTATAAAACTTCGTTCTTTTTATGAGAAAATAAATTCAGAACATTTTTAAAAATATAAAATGGAAAAAAACGAATTGTATCCAGTTTTTTTAAAGGTCTCACAATTAAACGTACTAATTGTTGGAGGAGGTAATGCTGCATATGAAAAACTAACTTTTTTATTAAAGTCAAGCCCCAAGGCAAAAGTATTAGTAGTTTCACTAGCTTTTAAAAGCTCATTACTCGAGTTAATAAAGGCATACGATGTTTCTATTTTAAAAGAAAAATACAGCAAAGTTGTTCTAAAAAATAAACAATTAGTTATTGCAGCTACCAATAATAAACAAGTTAATAAACAAATTTATATTGATGCTAAGAACGAAAATATTTTAATAAATGTTGTTGATACGCCAACATTATGTGATTTTTATATGGGAGGAATTGTAACCAAAGGAAATGTTAAGATTGCTATTTCAACAAATGGTAAATCCCCCGTTTTGGTTAAAAGACTACGTCAATATTTTGAAGAAGTTATACCTGATGATGTGAATGATTTGGTAGAAAACTTAAATACATATAGAAAATTATTAAAAGGAAACCTTTTAACTAAAATTCAAAAGATGAACAAATTAACTAAAATATTGTTAATTAAATAGATAAAAATCTAAAATCACTTGTAAATAAACAATAGATACCGTTTATTTGCAGTCAAGTTCATAAATAAACTGACATTAGTTATTAAGAAAGGCAGAGGGAATAGACCTGTTGAAGCCTTAGCAACCCTTTATATATAAAGAAGGTGCTACATTCTACCGCATATTTGTGGGAAGATAACACAAGAAAACTTCACATAGAAAATTTCTTCTTTTTTAATACTATTTTTTGGGCG
>JAMOMG010000290.1 GCA_027068695.1 Flavobacteriaceae bacterium | reverse complement strand
GTTACCGTAAACGGTCGGGCTTTCGGCTATATCTTTTTTTGCAAAAAAGGATGCCGCCTTTATCCCTAACGCAAATATGAACTTAAGTACAAATAAGGGAATTAAAAAATAGTAATTAGAGCTTGTCTTTTGCCAGCAGGCAGGTGATTTTTGTCAAAAAATTGAATAAGAGAATAAGTTTTTAAAATAAGTTAAAATGAGTACCATACAAGAAGAAATAAAAAAACGAATTTTGGTGTTAGACGGGGCTATGGGAACCATGATTCAACAGTATAAATTTACAGAAGAAGATTATAGAGGTGAACAGTTTAAAAACTTTCATGTTTCAGTAAAAGGAAATAATGATATGCTATCATTAACACAACCTGAAGCTATTAAAGAAATACATAGAAAATATTTAGAAGCTGGAGCCGATATTATTGAAACCAATACATTTTCTGGAACAACCATTGCTATGGCAGATTATGAAATGGAAGATTATGTGTACGAACTCAATTTTCAGTCGGCCAAAATAGCCAAAGAAGTAGCACAAGAGTTCACATTAAAAAATCCTTTAAAACCACGTTTTGTAGCAGGTTCAATAGGGCCAACAAATAAAACGGCAAGTATGTCACCCGATGTGAATGATCCTGGATACAGAGCTGTCACTTTTAACGATTTAAAAACTGCTTATAAACAACAAGCAGAAGCCTTATTAGATGGAGGAGCAGATTTATTATTGGTAGAAACAGTGTTTGATACCTTAAATGCAAAAGCAGCTCTATTTGGTATTGAGGAAATTAAAGCAGCAAGAAATATTGATATCCCAATTATGGTAAGTGGAACAATTACAGACGCAAGCGGAAGAACATTATCTGGTCAAACAGCTGAAGCATTTCTAATATCAGTTTCTCATATTCCTATGCTATCAATAGGGTTTAATTGTGCCTTAGGAGCCAGCCAGTTAACACCTCATTTGGAAGTGTTGGCACAGAAGTCTAAAATTCCTATCTCTGCACATCCAAATGCAGGATTACCAAATGCTTTTGGAGAATACGATGAAACACCAGAACAAATGGCACAGCAAATAGAGACATATTTAAATAAAAATATAATTAATATTATTGGCGGGTGTTGTGGTACTACACCAGCTCATATTAAAGCAATAGCTGATTTGGTGAAAAACTATAAGCCACGAGTTATTAGTGTTTAAGAGAAGTACAATTTAATTCATACGTTATTTTGAACCTGTCTACCTCAGGTAGGCTTGATTTAGAATTTCATAATTAAGAAAATGAAAAAAGAAGAAAAACAGTTAAAACTTTCAGGACTTGAGCCGTTAATAATTACACCTAAAAGTAATTTTATTAATGTAGGTGAACGAACCAATGTTGCAGGGTCACGTAAGTTTTTACGATTGATTAAAGAAGAAAAGTTTGACGAGGCAATTGCTATTGCTCGTCATCAAGTTGAAGGAGGAGCACAAATTATTGACATCAATATGGATGATGGTTTAATTGATGGAAAGCAAGCTATGATTCGTTTTATGAATTTAATTGCCGCAGAACCAGATATTGCTAGGGTTCCAATAATGATTGATAGTTCTAAATGGGAAATTATAGAGGCCGGCTTGCAGGTAGCACAAGGTAAATGCGTTGTAAATTCTATTAGTTTAAAAGAAGGAGAAGAAGCGTTTATACACCATGCAACTCTAATTAAAATGTATGGAGCGGCAGTAATAGTAATGGCTTTTGATGAAGTTGGACAAGCAGATGATTACAACCGTAGAATTGAAATAGCCAAACGTTCGTATGATATTTTAGTAGATAAAGTTGGTTTTCCATCGGAAGATATTATTTTCGATTTAAATGTATTTCCTGTGGCAACAGGAATGGATGAGCATAAAAAAAATGCCATTGATTTTATAGAAGCAACCCGTTGGGTTCGTACAAATTTGCCAAATGCTAGTGTTAGTGGAGGAATAAGTAATGTGTCATTTTCTTTTCGAGGGAATAATGCGGTACGAGAAGCCATGCATTCTGTGTTTTTATACCATGCGATTAAAGCAGGTATGAATATTGGAATTGTAAACCCTACAATGCTGACTATATATGATGAAATTCCAAAAGACTTATTAACACATGTTGAAGATGTAATTTTAAACAGAA
>JAMOMG010000289.1 GCA_027068695.1 Flavobacteriaceae bacterium | reverse complement strand
AAAACCTGATGAAAAAGTTATAGAAATATTAGATATTTTTAACAGAAACAAACCTTAGATACAACAAGACATAGCACAAAAATCTGTAGCCCCAGCCGTTAATTTTGATTGAGTAAAAAACTTATTACCATGACAGATATAAACAAAATTGCTAACGGCTACAGATTTTTGTATTCGATCGTTTTAATAAGTTTTGAAGTAGCAGGAGAAAAAATGATAAAAGATAAATATAAACAATTGTGTTTATTCTTCAAATTTGGCGGTATAAGAATAATGAATATACACAAATGTTATGAGTCACTCTAAGAAACATCTTAATAAATGAACTATCAAACATTTAAACCACATAAAGATTTAGAATCCATAGTCAAATTTTATTGGACTTTGGAAGTGCCTTTTGACCCAAAAAATAAAAAGCAAAAAATTGTACCAGACGGCTGTATAGAAATGACTTTCAATTTGGGGAACAAGATTAAAAGATACACTTCAGAAAATGACTTTATACTTCATCCTAATGCAATGGTAATGGGACAGAGAACAAAATCATATTACATTTTACCCGTTGGAAATGTTGATACTTTCGCTATCTGTTTTTATCCTATTGGATTTGGAAACTTCGTAAAAACAACTCTTGAAAACTTGGTTGACAAGGAAACACCTATTGCAGAGCTTTTTGGACAAGCAGAAGCCAATGAATTAGAGCAACAGATAGTTGAAGCTATTGACACAGAACAAAGAATTAATATTGTTGAAACCTTTCTACTAAAAAAACTTAATTTAAAAAACATAATAAATAACATCGTGAAATCAACCGTTGATGCTATTCTAAAAACAAATGGAACAACTCTAATAAATATCATTTTGAAGGATAATATTTCAAAGAGAAGACAGCTTGAAAGACACTTTAAAAAACAAATTGGCATAAGCCCCAAGCAATTAAGCAAGGCTATTCGATTGCAAGCAACTTTGCAATTGTTGTTAAATAAAAAATCATTAACTCTTACAGACATTGCTTATGAGAGTGACTATTTTGACCAAAGTCACTTCATAAAAGATTTTAAAGACCTTGTTGGTGTCACACCAAAGGATTTTTTAGACAATGAAAATATGGCTCTATCTACACTTTTTTACAAATAACCTGAGTTCGACAACCTTCAAACCAATAAAAGCCCTTTAAAATCGGCATTTGCAGTATCATTTAAGATATAAGAGTTAAGTAAATCTCTATCATTTTGAGAAAAATTGATAGAAGGCTTCTTTTCAAAGTAGGT
>JAMOMG010000288.1 GCA_027068695.1 Flavobacteriaceae bacterium | reverse complement strand
TTTTTAAACTAATGAAATTTGCAATAATTACACATGCAGAGCATAAAATAAAGGGTGAAAATATCTTTGCTTATGAACCTTATGTACGTGAGATGAATTTATGGTTAAAATACGTAGATGATGTACAAATTGTTGCACCTGTTTCAGTAGAAAAAGTGACTTCAATAGACTGTAAGTACCAACTCCGGCATAGCAAAACAAAACATCATTTAACATTTGATACAGAATCCCATGATTTAGAGAAAAGAAAACAGATTCCCAGTCAAGATGAGAATGACAAAATTAAATTAACACCTATTCCTTCATTTAATATTACTTCATTAAAAAATGGAATTACAGCAATTTTAAAAATTCCAAAAATTTTAGTTGTTATATATAAAACAATGAGACGGGCATCTCATATTCACTTACGTTGTCCCGGAAATGTGGGCTTGTTAGGAAGCATTGTTCAAATTACGTTTCCTTCAAAACCTAAAACTATTAAATATGCAGGCAATTGGGATCCAAAAAGTAGACAACCATTAAGTTATAGAATCCAAAAATGGATATTAAGTAATACTTTTTTAACTAGAAATGCTAAAGTTTTAGTTTATGGAAAGTGGCCTAATCAAAGTGAAAATATTATTCCCTTTTTTACAGCTAGTTATTCTGAACAAGAAATTAAAGAAGTAGAGGTTAGAAGTTCTAAAGGATTAAAGAGTAAGATGCTGAAACAAGTTCAGCATGACAATAACATTAACGAACGTCATAGTGAACAGTGTAAAGATATCTTATTAAATAAGCAGATTACTTCGTCGTTAACTCCTCGTAATGACGAAATCAAACATCATTCCACACCTGATGCGGAATCTCATAAATTGAACTTTTTATTTGTTGGTGGCCTAACGCCCGGCAAACAGCCATTACTAAGTGTTCAATCTGTTCATAAACTAAAGGGAAAGGGATATAACGTGCAACTAGACATCTATGGCGATGGTATTGAACGAGTTACTCTAGAAAATTACATTCATACACATTCTTTAAAAAAGGAAGTGATTCTTCATGGAAACACTTCAAAAGATAGGGTAAAAGAAGCATATAAAAAAGCTCACTTCTTAGTCTTTATTTCCAAATCAGAAGGTTGGCCAAAAGTAGTTGCTGAGGCTATGTTTTGGGGTTGTTTACCAATTTCAAGTCATGTATCTTGCATTCCGTATATGCTAGATGATGGAAATAGAGGTGCTATTGTGAATCCAAGTATAAATGAAATTGTTTCAGTTGTTGAAAATTATATT
>JAMOMG010000287.1 GCA_027068695.1 Flavobacteriaceae bacterium | reverse complement strand
GCAATAATTTGTCCCTTATTTTCCATTAGTGCTGCTAAGTGCAATGTTTTTCCACCAGCACCTGCACATGTATCAATAACACGCATTCCCGGTTTTACATCTAAATATGCTGCAACCAACTGAGAAGAGGCATCTTGCACTTCAAACAAACCGTCTTTAAAGCATTTTGTTCTAAAAACATTTGCACGCTCTACCAATCGTAAAGCATCTGGATATCCAGGGATAAATTCGGTAGCAATACCTTCTTCAGCCAATTTTTTTTGAAGAGAATTTTTAGTTGTTCTAAGCGTATTGGTACGTAAAATTACTTCAGCTTGTTTATTTAAGGCAGTAATTTCTTTGTTCCAATGTTTTTCTCCTAATTCAGCAACTCCAATTTCATCCATCCAATCGGGGATAGATTCTTTAAAAACTCTTATTTTTTGTAGTTCATCAAATTTACCTTTAATTCTTCTAACAGGTACGCCTTGTAATTGATTCCAATCGGGTAACTTATAGCCTTTCAAAACTGCAAAGACCGCAAAATTTTTCCAAATATTTTCAGTAGTATAATGATATTTTGTAGAAGCAATTTCATTGTATAAACGTTTCCAACGTACCATTTCATAAATAGTTTCTGCCACAAATTTACGATCTCTAGCTCCCCATCGAGCATCTCTTTTTAATGCTTTTTGAACAACTTTATCGGCATATTCTCCCTCGTTAAAAATAAGTTTTATTGAATCAATAACCGTGTATACTAAGTTTCTATGTAATCTCATTTGAAAAATTTAAGTTTGCAAAGATACGTAATTTGTAACTACTAAATTTGTAATTGTTTATTGCTGTTTGAATTATTACCTTCGTGTTTAAATAAAATGAATGCCATTATATAATTTAAATACTTCAATTTCATATTTAAAAGGTGTTGGGCCTAACCGAGCAGATTTGTTAAAAACAGAATTGGGAATACATACTTTTAACGATTTGCTTCATTTTTTTCCTAATAGATATATTGACAGGACACAATTTTTTAAGATTAATCAGTTGCAACAAAATTCCTCAGAAATTCAACTAATTGGAAAAATAACCAATATTAAAACTGTCAAGCAAAAGAGAGGAAGTAGATTAGTTGCTACTTTTAGAGATGAAACTGGTTTTATGGAACTGGTTTGGTTTAGAGGAATTAAGTGGATAAAAGATTCTTTAAAAATAAATATACCGTATGTTATTTTTGGTAAAGTCAATTATTTTAATGGGGTGTTTTCAATGGCGCACCCCGAATTGGAATTACTTGAAAGCTATAAAAAAAGTTTAAGAACAGCCATGCAGCCAATTTATTCTTCTACTGAAAAACTAACGAATAAAGGGGTTTCAAATAGGTTGGTTTCAAAAATGATTCAACATTTATTTGAAGAGCTAGGGTTAAAATTTAAAGAAACACTTTCAAAATCAATTATTGATAAATTAGGTTTGATTTCTAAAAGCGAAGCCTTGTTTAACATTCATTTTCCAAAAAACCAAAGCTTATTAACGAAGGCACAGCAACGATTAAAATTTGAAGAACTATTTTTTATTCAGTTACAATTAATCAGAAAAAAAATTGTTAGAAAAGCAAAAATCAAAGGTTTTAATTTTGAAAAAGTAGGAGAACATTTCAATAATTTTTATAAAAACAAATTACCATTTGATTTAACGAACGCACAAAAAAAAGTTTTAAAAGAAATTAGAAAAGATTTAGGTTCAAATGCTCAAATGAATCGATTATTACAAGGTGATGTAGGGTCAGGAAAAACAATTGTTGCTTTATTAACAATGTTAATAGCCATAGATAATGGCTATCAGGCGGCTTTAATGGCACCAACTGAAATTTTAGCTACGCAACACTATAACTCGTTAGTAGAACTTTTAGAAGGTATGGATGTCACCATAAAATTACTAACAGGTTCAGTAAAAACTAAAGATAGAAAAGTTATTCATAATCAATTGGAATTAGGTGAATTAAACATTTTAATTGGTACGCATGCGCTTATTGAAGATAAAGTAAAATTTAAAAATTTAGGAATTGCTATTATTGATGAACAACACCGTTTTGGGGTGGCTCAGCGATCAAAATTGTGGGAAAAGAATACATTACCACCTCATATTTTGGTTATGACTGCAACGCCAATACCTAGAACACTGGCTATGAGTGTTTACGGCGATTTAGACATTTCTGTGATTGATGAATTACCTCCGGGCAGAAAGGAAGTGAAAACAGCGCATAGATATGATGCTAACCGACTATCAGTTTTTAAATTTTTAAAAGATGAAATAGCAAAAGGGCATCAGGTTTATATTGTGTATCCATTAATAAATGAATCTGAAGCAATGGATTATAAAGATTTAATGGATGGTTACGAAAGTATTTCTCGTGAATTCCCATTACCTAAATATCAGATTAGTATTGTGCATGGAAAAATGAAACCAGCAGATAAGGAGTTTGAAATGCAACGTTTTATAAAAGGGGAAACACAAATAATGGTTGCAACTACGGTAATTGAAGTAGGTGTAAACATACCCAATGCAAGCGTTATGGTGATTGAAAGTGCAGAGCGTTTTGGTTTATCTCAATTACACCAATTACGTGGTAGAGTTGGCCGTGGGGCTACACAAAGTTTTTGTATTTTAATGACAAGTTTTAAATTGACTTCAGATGCTAAAACTAGACTTGAAACGATGGTAAATACTAGTGATGGTTTTAAAATTGCAGAAGTAGATTTGAAATTACGCGGCCCAGGGAATTTAATGGGCACTCAACAAAGTGGTGTTTTAAACCTACGAATTGCTGATATTGTTAAAGATGCTCCGTTATTGAAAACAGCCAGAAAGTCAGCAATTGATTTACTAACAACTGATCCCAGATTAAAAGCTCCAGAAAATATTTTTATTAGAGAAGCCTATCAAGAGCTTAGTAAAAATAGTACTATTTGGTCAAATATTAGCTAATAGCTAAACGTTATCATGAAATACCCACGTTATAGAGAAGAACAAAGTGACGTGACTATTTCTGAAATAAAAGAAGATTACTTTATTCTACGATGTTCTATTTGTAATAAAAGAATCATTCAAAATCTTTAATAACAAATAAACAGTCAAACAATTCAACAACTTAATTCTATTTTTTATCTTTGCAAATCGAAAAAAAGTATAAAGGATGAAAATATCATACAATTGGTTAAAACAATTTTTAAAAATTGACTGGGAAGCAGAAAAAACTGGTGAATTGTTAACCGATTTAGGACTTGAGGTTGAAGGAATTGAGACTGTTGAGTCTATAAAAGGAAGCTTGGAAGGAGTTGTTGTAGGAAAGGTGTTAACTTGTGAACAACACCCAAATGCAGATAGATTAAAAATTACAACAGTAGATTTAGGAAATGGAGAACCAGTACAAATTGTTTGTGGTGCTCCAAATGTTGCTGCAGGACAAACAGTACCAGTTGTAACTGTTGGATCTACCTTGTATGATGCAAAAGGAGAAGGCTTCAAAATTAAAAAAGGTAAAATACGAGGAGAAGAAAGTTTAGGAATGATTTGTGCCGAAGATGAACTTGGTTTGGGAAGTAGTCATGACGGAATTTTAGTGTTAGATGATGCTATTGAAGCTGGTACAAAAGCTGCTGAAGTATTTAATATTGAATCTGATGAAGTTTTTGAAATTGGACTAACTCCTAATCGTGCTGATGCAATGAGTCATTTTGGTGTAGCAAGAGATTTAAGAGCAGGTTTGTTGCATAAAGAAATTGCCTTGGAGTTAATTTCACCTTCTGTGAGTGATTTTAGGGTAGATGACAGAACATTAAAATTTGATGTAGAGGTTGAAAATATAGATAAAGCACCTCGTTATGTTGGAGTTACAATTTCAGATGTAACAGTTAAAGATTCTCCCGAATGGCTTCAAACCAAATTAAAGGCAATTGGTTTAACACCTATAAACAATATAGTTGATGTAACTAATTATGTGTTACACGAATTAGGGCAACCTTTACACGCTTTTGATGCTTCTAAAGTAAAAGGAAATAAAATAATTGTAAAAACACTACCAAGCGGGACTAAATTTACAACGCTTGATGGAGTTGAACGTTTATTACATGAGGAAGATTTAATGATTTGTAACGGAAATGAAGAACCTTTATGTATTGCGGGTGTATTTGGAGGACTTGATTCAGGAGTAACAAATAATACAACTTCAATTTTTTTAGAAAGTGCTTATTTTAATCCGGTAACCATTCGAAAAACTGCAAAAAGACATGCATTAAATACGGATGCTTCTTTTAGGTTTGAAAGAGGAATTGACCCAAACATTACAAAATATGCTTTAAAACGCGCGACAAACTTAATTTTAGAGGTTGCAGGAGGAAAAGTCTCGTCAGAGATTGTTGATTTATATCCTACTAAAATTGAAGATTACCAAGTATTTTTATCCTATGAAAAAATGGATCGTTTAATTGGTGCTGAAATACCAAGAGAAACAGTAAAAAATATTTTAGCTTCATTAGATATTAAATTTAATAGTGTTACTGATGGAGGTATTGGCTTAACAGTACCTTCTTACAGAGTTGATGTAACAAGAGAAGCTGATGTAATTGAAGAAATTTTACGAGTGTATGGCTATAATAATGTAGAGTTTTCACACAAGTTAAATACATCTATTTCTTTTTCAAATTTTAATGATATAAAAATTGAAAATATAGTTGCAACTCAATTGATTTCTCAAGGATTTAACGAAACTATGGCAAATTCATTAACAAAATCTGATTATATTTCGTTAACTGAAATGCTAAAAGAAGAACACAATGTAGCTATGTTAAACCCTTTAAGTAGTGATTTAGGTGTAATGCGTCAGTCATTGTTATTCAGTGGGTTAGAATCTGTTATTTACAATATTAATAGAAAGAATAATTCATTGAAATTCTTTGAATTCGGTAAAACATATCACCATTTTGAAAGTGGTTATGCTGAACAAAAACATTTAACACTTTTTATAACAGGTAAAAGAACAAAAGATGGTTGGAATATAACTCAGAAAAAGTCTGATTTTTTCTACCTCAAAGGTATTGTTACAGCACTATTACAGCGTTTAGGTATTCAAAAAACAAAAACAACACTAACTAAAAATGATGTGTTTTCAGAAGGAATTACATTGAGCTTAGGTAAAACTAAATTGGTAGATATAGGAGTAGTTAAATATACTATTTTAAAAGAATTTGGTATAAAACAGGAAGTTTTATATGCTGATTTCAATTGGGGAAATATATTGAAAGTTGGAGGTAAATCTAAAGTGAAAGTTTCAGAATTATCAAAATTTCAAGCTGTTAAAAGAGATTTTGCATTATTAGTGGATGAAAAAGTAACTTTTAGTGAAATTTATAATTTGGCTTTTCAAGCTGAAAAAAACTTTTTAAGAGAAGTTGATCTATTTGATGTTTATGAGGGTGATAAATTAGAAAAAGGTAAAAAATCTTATGCTGTTAGTTTTTTAATTCAAGATAAAAATAAAACACTAAACGATAAGCAGATAGACAAAATAATGCAAAAGTTACAACATACATTTGAAAAAAATATTGGTGCTGTTTTACGTTAGAATCTATATGTAGAATAACTTCTTTTAGACCAGTTGATAATATTCGATAATTTTGTCTTAATTACTTCGTAATGAGTTCATATATTTAGTATATTTATATGTAAATAAAACGGCATTGTAAATACCGTAGTAAACATATAATCTAAAGTAAATATTATGGAAAAATCCTTAAAAGGAACAAGAACCGAGCAAAATTTATTGAAATCATTTGCAGGTGAAAGTCAAGCAACAAACAGGTATGAATTTTTTTCAAAAGTAGCTAAAAAAGAAGGTTATGAGCAGATTTCAAGAATTTTTCAAGAAACTGCCAATCAAGAAAAGCAACACGCCAAACGTTTTTTTAAATTTTTAGAAGGAGGTATGGTTGAAGTTACTGCAGCATACCCAGCAGGATTAATAGGAACTACTGAAGAGAATTTAAAAGCCGCAGCCGAGGGTGAAAATGAAGAATGGACAGATTTATATCCTCAATTTGCAGAAATAGCTGCTGAAGAAGGGTTTCCAAAAATAGCAACAGCTTACAGAATGATTGCTAGAGTAGAAGCTGAACACGAAAGAATATATTTAAAATTACTTCAAAATATTTCAGAAGATAAAGTTTTTATGAAAGATGGAAAAGTGTGGTGGAAATGCATAAACTGTGGCTATGTTTACGAAAGTAAAAAAGCCTTAGAAGTTTGCCCGGCTTGTTTGCACCCAAAATCTTATATGCAAATTAGAGAAGAAAATATTTAATTAGTATATAAAAATAGTAACTTAAAACCCTTTGTGCATTATATATTATTATTATTATTATGAATTCAACGTCAGGTCGAGTGATTTTCGATAGAAAATTGTATCGAGAACTGCTTTTCAAAATAAAATTTCTATTCTCGATACTAATTTTAATTCTAAAAAGGCTAAAATTCACTCAGATTGATGAAATTTCATGTTAATAGACAACGAGTCAACTTAAAATATTTATGTAATTTTAAATAGTATTAC
>JAMOMG010000286.1 GCA_027068695.1 Flavobacteriaceae bacterium | reverse complement strand
GCTACGGCTAATCCATAACCAGGTACAATTACAACCTTGTTTGCATAATTAAGTAAAATAGCAGAGTCACTGGCTGTTGTTTTTTTAACAGTACCACCTGTTTTTCCAACTGCTGCAATCCCACCTGTATCACTACCACCACCAAATGCACCAAATATTACATTACTTAGAGATCTATTCATTGCATCACACATTACAAAAGTTAAAATTAACCCTGCAGATCCAACTAAGATACCTCCAACCAACATGACCATATTTCCATATAGAATTCCTGTGATTGCTGCTGCAATACCTGTTAAAGAGTTTAAGAGAGAAATTACAACTGGCATATCTGCACCTCCAATAGGTATTACAAATAAAATACCATAAACTAATGAGGCAAATAATAAGATGTAAATTAGGAATAAGTGATTTCCACCCATCATAACAATATAAGTTGAGAAGGCTATTAACCCTAGTAAAACTATATTATTTAATAGGTTATATTTTGGGAGTCTAATATCTTTCATAGAGCCATTTAATTTAGCCCAAGCTATTAAACTTCCTGTAAAAGTTATACTACCAATGGCAATAGCAGCAATCACGGTTGAAGTTTGCATTGCATCTCCAACTTTATTTCCATATTCAACTATCCCAATTAGCATTGCACTTGCACCTCCAAAACCATTGAATAGAGATACCAATTCTGGCATTTTTGTCATTTCAACTTTAATGGCAATAAGCCACCCAACAATGGTTCCAACCAATAAAGCAGCTCCAATTAAGATGTAATTTATTGAAGGAACTTCAAAATCATGTAAAAAGATAGTTCCTATAATAGCTAAAATCATACCTACTGCAGCAATTAAATTTCCTTTTTTTGCTGTTTCTGGGTGTCCTAACATCTTTAAACCGATAACAAATGTAACGGTTGCAATCAAATAGATAATACTTAATGTTATATTCATTATTTTTTCTTTTTAAACATTTGTAACATACGATCGGTAACTGCAAAACCACCAATCACGTTTATAATTCCTAATACTACGGCAACAAACCCTAAACCTAATGATAAATAATCTTTAGGGCTTGCTTGAAGCATTACTAATAATGCTCCAACAATTACAACACCACTCAGTGCGTTTGCTCCTGACATTAATGGAGTGTGTAATACGGACGGTACATTTTTTATTAATTCTACACCAATAAATATCGCTAAAATCAGGATATATATTAACTCTAGATTATTGCTTATAAATTCTAATAATTCATTCATATTCATTTAGTTTTAGTTTTTTCTAATTTTTCCTTCT
>JAMOMG010000285.1 GCA_027068695.1 Flavobacteriaceae bacterium | reverse complement strand
AATATTTTTTTACTAAGCCACCATACAAATAAACACAGTGCTATAAGTAATAGAAATAAAATAATTGTTCTTGGAATATAAATGCTATCAGCATTCATATTTAAAATGTTAATCAATAGATTATCCACCCAATTTGTAAAATCAAAATTCATAAGTAAAAAAGTGTTTAATGATATTTTTTACAAGCCAAAAGCTTCTTTTATGTTGTCAACATAATCTAATTTTTCCCAAGTAAATAACTCTACATCCAATATTTTTTCTGTTCCATCAACATTTTTAAATGTTTTGGTTACTGTTTCATTTTTACGTCCCATATGTCCATAAGCGGCTGTTTCTAAGTACATAGGTTGACGTAATTTTAGACGTTTTTCAATGGCAGCAGGTCTCATATCAAATAATGTTGATATAATTTCAGCAATCTCACCATCTGATTTTTTAATATTTGAGGTTCCGTAAGTATTTACGTATATACCCATAGGTTCAACAACACCAATTGCATAAGAAACCTGAATTAAAATTTCACTAGCAACACCTGCAGCTACTATATTTTTTGCAATATGGCGCGTAGCATAAGCTGCACTTCTATCAACTTTACTAGGGTCTTTTCCTGAAAAAGCACCTCCTCCGTGAGCCCCTTTCCCTCCATAAGTATCTACAATAATTTTTCGGCCTGTCAATCCAGTATCTCCGTGGGGACCCCCAATAACAAATTTACCGGTTGGATTTACATGATACTCAATATTATTGTTAAACAGTACTTTTATTGAAGCAGGTAATTTAGCAATAACTCTAGGAATTAAAACAGTGATAACATCGTTTTTAATCTTTACCAACATGGCTTCGTCATTAGGTCCAAAATCATCATGTTGTGTTGAAACTACAATGTCCTTAATTCTTAAAGGTATGTTGTCATCACTATATTCAATAGTAACCTGACTTTTAGAATCTGGGCGCAAATAAGAAAGTTCTTTATTTTCTTTACGTAATTCAGCCAATTCTATTAATATTTTATGACTTAAGTCTAGCGCTAAAGGCATATAATTTTCTGTTTCATTGGTAGCGTAACCAAACATCATTCCTTGATCTCCTGCTCCCTGCTGTTCTTTGGAATCTCTATCAACACCCTGGTTAATATCTTGTGATTGTTCGTGAATTGAAGAAAAAACTCCACATGAATTTCCATCAAACATATATTCACTTTTTGTATAACCAATTTTATTAATAACGTCTCTAGCTATTTTTTGAACATCCAAATAAGTTTTAGATTTTACTTCTCCAGCTAAAATAACTTGCCCTGTAGTAACTAAGGTTTCACAGGCAATTTTAGAATTTTTATCAAAAGCTAGAAAGTTATCAACTAAGGCGTCTGAAATTTGATCAGCAACTTTATCGGGGTGCCCTTCTGAAACAGATTCTGAGGTAAATAAATATGACATAATTTTAATTTATTATTAATTAAATTAAAGAGGTCTGATTTGATTGCTTTGGTCGTCTAAAGAAGTAAATAATTACTGCTTTAGCATTTTTTAACGAGGTTGCAATCAGTTCAAATCCTTCCTCTCAAATATTGAGTGCAAATTTACAAAAACTTCAAATCATAAAAAACAAAAACTGATTTTTATTTCAAAAAGTATTGTATGAGAAAAAATTAATACGTTACTTTGCACCTCAGTTCATAAACTTATTGACTATTGTTATCAAGAAAGGCAGAGGGAATAGACCCTGTGAAGCCTTAGCAACCCTTTATTTATTAGAGAAGGTGCTAAATTCTACCAATATGGATAGATAACCACACAATTACTTCACGTAATTTTCTGTATTTTTTTCATAACAATTTTAATTCGTTTTTAACAAAGACTAAAAAGTCTTGCAATTGTCATATTGAACAAAGTTGGATTGGTTGTTTTTTTATTTTACAAATAGCCTTTCTTTCATTCAAAAAAGACAAATTAATTTAAATCAAGGTTAAAAATAATAATTGATGAATCAATTAAAGCAAATAACAATACAAAACTTTGCCTCTGAAAAAGGAATAGTAAGTAAGGATATCATACTTTCTTATCAGTTATTTGGTAAAAAGTTACATTCAGCACCTATTGTTCTGGTAAATCATGCGTTAACAGGTAACTCTGATGTTGCTGGTAAAAATGGCTGGTGGAAAGATGTTGTTGGCGAAAATAAAGTTATAGACACCCAAAAATATACAGTAATAGCTTTTAATATTCCGGGAAATGGATATGATGGATTTGTAATTGAAAATTATAAAGATTTTATAGCCAAAGATATTGCTCAATTATTTCTAATTGGACTTCAAAAATTACATATCAAAGAGTTGTTTGCCATTGTTGGAGGCTCGTTAGGTGGTGGTATTGCTTGGGAAATGGCCGTATTAAATCCCGAAGTTTCTAAACACTTAATTGTTATAGCAACCGACTGGAAGTCTACCGATTGGCTCATAGCAAATTGTCAGATTCAAGAACAGTTTTTAACAAATTCAAGCAATCCAGTTCATGATGCTCGTATGCATGCCATGTTGTGTTACAGAACACCTGAATCTTTTAAAGAACGCTTTCAACGTTCAAAAAATGAAGACTTAGAAATTTTTAATGTTGAAAGTTGGTTGTTGCATCACGGTAATAAACTGCAAGAGCGTTTCCAATTATCGGCTTATAAATTAATGAATCAGTTATTAAAAACAATTGATGTTACTAAGAACAGAGATGAGAATATCTTAAACTCAATTAAAGCCAATATACATATCATCGGAGTAGATTCTGATTTGTTTTTTACAGCAGAAGAAAATAGGGAAACACAAAAAAAATTAGCGTTATTAAATCCAAATGTTACTTATAACGAAATTAATTCAGTGCATGGACACGATGCATTTTTAATAGAACATCAACAATTAGAAAAAATAATAGCACCAATTTTTAATAAAAGCTACAAAAATAATAAAATGAAAGTTATAAAGTTTGGGGGGAAATCATTAGCAAATGGATTAGGATTAAAAAACACATTGGCTATAATTACTAATAAAATTAAGGAAGGAGAACATATAGCTGTTGTGGTTTCTGCCAGAGGGAAAACAACAGATTATTTAGAGACTATTTTAGAAAAAGCCAAAAATAATTTGTCGTATTTAGAAGATTTTGAGATACTTAAAAACTATCAAACAGTAATTGATGAAACTATTGATTTTTTGGAGGAGTTCAAATTACTAGAAGAAATTTTTAAAGGTGTAAGTTTGCTAGGTGATTATAGTCCAAAAATAAAAGATCAAGTACTTTCTCAAGGAGAAATTTTATCGGGGAAATTAATTGCTTTTTTATTAAATAAGCAAGGTGTTAAAGCTAGTTTTGTAGATACACGTACATTAATAAAAACCAATGATACTTTTGGGAAAGCACAACCTCTTCACAGTATTTCAAAAGAAAATGTAATTAAGCATTTTAAAAATAATAGTGATACAACTCAAATAATAGCAGGTTTTATAGCCTCTAATTTACAAGGAGAAACAACCACTTTAGGAAGAAATGGAAGTAACTATACGGCTGCTTTAATTGCAAATTTTTTAAATGCGGAAGAGCTTCAAAATTATACACATTTAAATGGAATTTATACAGCGAACCCTGATTTAGTTGAGAATGCAAAGAAAATAGAAAAACTAACCTACCAAGAAGCCAACGAAATGGCAAATTTTGGAGCTGATATTTTACATGCCAAAACTATTATTCCATTGATTGAGAAAAATATTCCATTGCGAATTTTAAATACATTTGATCCTGATAATCAAGGAACTTTAATTAGCTCTGAGACTGAAAGAGGAGGTATTAAATCATTATCAGTTCAAAAAGAAGTTACATTGGTAAATGTAGTTGGTAGAGGTTTATTGGGAAAAGTAGGTGTTGATGGGCGTATTTTTGGAGCATTGGCAAAAGAAAATGTCAGTGTTAGTATTATTTCCCAAGGTTCTTCAGAAAGAGGTATTGGCTTTATAGTAGATGCAAAAGATGGAGATAAAGCAAAAATAACGCTTGAAAATGAGTTTAAAAATGAATTTGAGAGTAAAGATATTAGCCAGATTTACACGACTAAAAATATTTCAGTAATATCTATTATTGGTCAAAGTTTGTATTCTTTTAATCAGCCATATAGCGCATTAATAAAAAATCATATAACACCTATTTTAATTAACAATACGGTTACAGGTGAAAATGTTTGCTTGGTGGTAAAAAAAATAGATTTACATAAAGCAATAAATGTAATTCACGGAGAAATATTTGGTGTTTCTAAAAATATCAATATTGCCGTTTTTGGAAGGGGCTTAGTAGGTGGAACTTTAATTGAACAAATTTTTAAAAGTCAACAAAATATTTTAAAACGTAAAAATATAAAGTTAACTATTTTTGCTGTTGCAAACTCCAAAAATGTTTTGTTAAATAACAAAGGAATTTCAACTAATTGGGAACGTAAATTTGAAGAGGATTCTATAAAAAACTACACCATTAATAATGTTATTAATTTTGCAGAAAAACATCATCTAGAAAATTTAATAGCTATAGATAATACGGCAAGTGGTGAATTTATTAAAAATTATGCAAAGTTAATAGAAAACGGATTTGATTTGATTTCGTCAAATAAAATTGCGAATACTGTTAGTTATGCTGATTATAAGGCATTGCGTGATAAAATAAAAGAAAATAACAAAACCTATTTATATGAAACAAATGTAGGTGCAGGATTACCATTAATTGAAACTATTAAATTATTACATGATTCTGGTGAAAATATTACTAGAATTAGAGGTGTTTTTTCAGGCTCATTAAGTTATTTATTTAACAATTATTCAATTCAAGATAGACCGTTTAGTGAAATTTTACAAGAAGCAATTGAAAGTGGATACACTGAACCAGACCCTCGAGAAGATTTATGTGGAAATGATGTAGGAAGAAAATTATTGATTTTAGCACGTGAATTGGATTTGCAAAATGAATTTGAAGATGTTAAAATTCAAAATTTAATTCCGGAGAACTTAAGAGAAGGTACAGCGGCAGAATTTTTAGATAATTTGAATAAAATGGATGAATATTATCAAAGTATAAAAGACCGTCAGAAAGAAAATTATGTGCTTCGATACATAGGTGACTTATCGGGTGACTTACAGCAAGAAAAAGGAGATTTAGAGGTAAAATTAGTCTCTGTTCCCGCTAATAGTGCCTTAGGTCAATTACAAGGTGCTGATGCTATTTTTGAAATTTATACAGAATCTTATGGAGAGAAACCACTGGTTATTCAAGGTGCAGGAGCTGGAGCAGCTGTTACGGCCAGAGGTGTTTTTGGAGATATTTTACGATTGGCAGATAGAAATTAAACAAAAATGTCATCCTGAACCTGCCAGCAGCAGGTGGGCTTGATTCAGGATTTCATTATAAAGAACAAAGATAAAAATAATATTATGAGCAAAAATCATTTTGAAACAGATGCAATTAGAACGCAGTTAGAACGTTCTCAATTTCAAGAACATTCAACACCTTTATACTTAACTTCAAGCTTTGTTTTTGAAGATGCTGAAGAAATGAGAGCCTCATTTACAGAAGAAAAAGAACGAAATATTTATTCTCGATTTAGCAATCCAAATACGACTGAATTTGTTGAAAAAGTAGTTAAAATGGAAAAAGCTGAAGATGGTTATGCTTTTGCTACAGGTATGGCTGCGGTATTTTCAACTTTTGCAGCATTATTAAATAGTGGAGATCATATTGTTTCCGCACGTTCAGTATTTGGCTCAACACATACCTTATTTACCAAATATTTTCCAAAATGGAATATTAATACGTCTTATTTTGATATCAATAAACCTGAAGAAATAGAAAGTCTAATTCAGCCTTCAACAAAAATTCTGTATGCTGAATCTCCAACCAATCCAGGAGTTGATATTATAGATTTAGCATTGTTAGGTGCTATTGCTAGGAAACATAATTTATTATTGGTGATAGATAATTGTTTTGCAACACCATATATTCAACAACCTATTAAATTTGGTGCAGATTTAGTAATACATTCTGCTACCAAATTAATGGATGGCCAAGGACGTGTTTTAGGTGGAGTTGTAGTTGGAAAATCTAATTTGGTACGTGAAATTTATTTATTTTCTCGTAACACAGGTCCAGCATTATCGCCTTTCAATGCTTGGGTGTTGAGTAAAAGTTTAGAAACTTTGGCTGTAAGAGTTGAAAAACATTGTGAAAATGCATTAAAATTAGCTGAGTTTTTAGAAAATCAAGTTGAAGTTTCAACAGTTAAATATCCATTTTTAAAATCTCACCCTCAGTTTGAAATTGCTAAAAAACAAATGAAATTAGGAGGTAATATTTTAGCAATTGAACTAAAAGGAGGATTAGAAGCAGGTAAAAACTTTTTAAATGCTATTAAAATGTGTTCCTTATCTGCCAATTTAGGTGATACACGTACTATCGTTACACATCCCGCATCTACAACACATAGCAAACTTTCTGAGGAAGAACAATTAGCTGCAGGAATTACGCCTGGTTTAGTGCGTATTTCGGTTGGTTTAGAACATGTATCTGATATTATAAATGATATTAATCAGGCTCTTGAAAGTTAAATTTTAACATTAATTATAAAATTTGTGAAATCTATATATAATT
>JAMOMG010000284.1 GCA_027068695.1 Flavobacteriaceae bacterium | reverse complement strand
TTTTATTAAATATACTTTTATTTTCATTTGGACAAGGTTCTGACGATATTATGGGAGTAAAATTCTTTTCAGTTGTTATTCTTATTATTTATTTTATTAGACATAAAAAAGACAAACCTTTTAATTGGCTACTGAAAATTATTTTAGGATTACAATTAATCCTAGTTTTTTCAATTTTTATGTCACAATCTGAATACCTTTTTACCAATTTCATTTCATTTTTAACAACCTTATCACTTATAGGGTTATTTATAGTAATACTCCTATTAATATTTAAAGGAAATAAAACACAATAATTATGAAAACAATATACTGTCCAAATTGTGGAGAAAAGCTTAATAATAATGTGGAATTTTGCACCAATTGTGGAAATAAAATCCAGATTTCTTCTGAAGAAAATTTACAAAAAGAAAAAATTATGACAGCTCCATCAAATCCACATGCTGTAATTCATAAAATCAATAAAAAAATAACGATTGAAAATAATCAAACTTCAATTACTAAAAAATTATGGTATGCAGCTGGTTTTTTTCTCCTAATTATTTTTATTGCACTTACCGAAATTATTGAAATACATCCAGCCATTTTTTTTCTTTCATTTTTCTTCTTTATATCGTCTGTAATAATTGGTTTTATGTTTAGAAGTAGAGAGAAAAAACTACAAGCGTTAATAACAGGGAAAAATTTAGTGGCAGAATGGACTTTAACAAAAGAACAAAAAAAGAGCTATGTTAATTATTTATTTAAACACGAATCTGGCAAAAATCTAATTATTCTTTTTTCAATAGGATCTATTGCAGTTGTAGTATTTGGTCTTTTTATTTTATTTATTGATGAGGGAAAATTAGCTATGTTTTTTGTACTTATAGGTTTAATAGTCTTTTTATCGTTGGTAGCTTTTGGAATGCCTTATTATTACAAAATAAAAAATACTAAAGGAGATGGAAATATTTTAATTGGTGCAAAGTATGCCTACATAAATGGTTATTTCCACAATTGGGATTTCCCCTTATCGGGTTTAAAAAAGATAAAAATAATTAAAGATCCATTTTACGGTATCAATTTAGTTTATTATTATACTGACAGAACTTTGTCACATAGTGAAGAACTCTTCATACCAGCGCCCAAAGATGTTGATTTAAAGAAATTAATAGTAACTTTAAAAGAATTAAATATGTAATAAATCAGTTTATTTTTAAGTTTTTGAGTAATTTTACAAGTATAAATTACTTTTAACTTTTCAGTAAAAATATGATATTAATTGACAAACCTTATGTTTCAGATTTTCTAATTGAAACCAT
>JAMOMG010000283.1 GCA_027068695.1 Flavobacteriaceae bacterium | reverse complement strand
GTCGTAAAATTTATGAATACGCCTTAAATAACGTTCCTTTAGCAATGAAAAAAGCTTTGGATAAAAGCGGAGTTAACATATTGGATGTTAAAAAAATATTTATTCATCAAGCTAATGAGAAAATGGACGAAGCAATTATTAAGCGTTTCTATCGACTGTATAAAACACAATTACCTAAATATATTATGCCTATGAGTATTCATAACCTGGGAAATAGCTCTGTTGCTACGGTCCCTACGTTATTTGATTTAGTTAAGCGAGGTAAAATTGAAAATCAGGAAATAAACAAAGGAGATATTGTAATACTGGCTTCAGTTGGTGCAGGAATGAATATTAATGCCATTGTATATAAATACTAATTTCCCACTTAAATATAAAACAAGAATAGTCTTCATTAACGTTTAGTATTTTAAAGAGTTATATTTTTTTTGTAAATTACCTCCTTATTAACCCCTCAAAGACTATTAATATGTTAAAAAAAATTACTTTTTTAACTGTATTAACATTAAGTATGTTGTACAGTTGTCAAACCAATGATGAGTTTGAAGTTTTTCAAACAAATTCTTACCAATTTAGTGTTGCAGAAAAAATATTATCAGACTTAACCTCTAAAGATTCAGAATCTGTTTGCTATTCTTCACCTTTAATTACAAATCAGAACATTACAGTAGGTAGAGTTGATGTAGAAATATCTACTGAAGAAGGAGTGCAATATGTTTATATGACGTATACCTCAAATGAAAATTGGATTATTAAACTAACTCATTTATATGCGGGAGATAAAGAAGGTATCTACGAAACAATAAATGGAAATTCAGTGTATGGAGTTTTTGAAGAAGAGATGAATTTTGAAGAAAACGATAACTCTAATTTTGAAGTAGAATACAAAATAGAAGCTGAAGCATTAGAACAGTGTTTTTATGTTACAGCATATGCAGAGGTGCAAAGATTAGATGACAAGGGAAATATTTTAGAAAGTGAAATTGCTTGGGCTGAAGGAGAGGCGTTTGAAGAAGATAATCAAGGTATGTATTTTGAATTTTGTAAAGATACCTGTGAATTGGAAAATTCAATAGAAGCTAACGATAATAACCATAATTGTGATTCAAACCATGATGAAGATGAAGATCACCACAGTTGTGATTCAGATTGTGATGAAGATGACGAGCATGGTAACCACAATGAAGATGGAGCGTATGATGAAGATGAAGATCACCACAGTTGTGATTCAGATTGTGATGAAGATGACGAGCATGGTAACCACAATGAAGATGGAGCGTATGATGAAGATGAAGATCACCACA
>JAMOMG010000282.1 GCA_027068695.1 Flavobacteriaceae bacterium | reverse complement strand
AACCATTTTTTTAGCCTTGTACTTTTACGAGTTTGTTGTTCAATATTTTTTAAAAATTGAACATTGGTAAAAGGGACTTTAACAAAACGTTGCAATTGAAAAAGGTGAACAATTATCGGGATGATAAGTAGCAGAAGTGCATATAAAATTTCTGGATGCTTAAAATGCATTGTTCAAAAAGGATTTTTCAAAGATATAAAAATAAGGGTAACTAGATGAAAAAATTAATTAAAATAATTTTTAAAAATACCTAAAGCATAGTTACTAGCTATCGAATTTGCAAACTTAGGAAAATCTATAGTCGCATTGTTATTGGCTTTGTCTGAAATTATACGAATAATAGAAAAAGGCACCTTGTATTCAAAACAAACTTGAGCAACTGCAGCTCCTTCCATTTCAACGCAGAATGCAGTTGGTAAAATACTGTTTAAATGTTTAATTTTATCAACACTTGAAATAAACTGATCTCCGCTGGCAATATCTTCATAAACAACTTTAGGAAGGGTTATATTAAAATTTTTGGCTTCTTTTGGGTTTATATATAATTCGTATGAGTTTACAAATTTATTGGTAGCGTTAATTAGTTTCTCGGCATCTTTAGTTTCTAAAAATTTCCTGTTTAATAATGGAATTTCGAAAGGCTCAAATAGTGGACTTGCGTTCATGTCGTATTGAAACAATTTTTTTCCAATAACAATGTCTCCAATATTAAGTTTAGGTTTAATGGCTCCGGCAACACCGGTAAATATAATTTCATCAATATTGAAATCGTTTATTAATTGTGTTGTTGTTACGGCTGAAGCAACTTTCCCCCAGCGAGAAAAAACCAATACCACTTTCTTATCAAATAAAGTGCCAGTATAATAGGTTCTCATCCCTTTTGTTATGGTTGATATGTTCTTAAGTTTGTTAAGTAATGCTTGAATTTCCTCTTGCATTGCACTAATAATACCCGTCATTTATTTAATTTTAATTAACAATGGACCCATCTTTCATTTCTAGTTTTCTATCTGCCATATTTGCTAATTCCTGATTGTGTGTAACAATCACGAATGTTTGATTGAATTTATTTCTAAGTGTAAAAAACAATTCGTGTAATTTTTTTGCTGAAGCAGAGTCTAAGTTACCACTTGGCTCATCTGCAAAAATAACATCAGGGCTGTTAATTAAAGCTCTAGCAACTGCAACTCGTTGTTGCTCTCCTCCAGATAATTCATTTGGTTTGTGGTTAATTCTATTTGAAAGCCCCAAAAAATCTAATAATTCTGTTGCCTTTGTTTCAGCCTCTTTTTTTGAAACATTTCCTA
>JAMOMG010000281.1 GCA_027068695.1 Flavobacteriaceae bacterium | reverse complement strand
GTCATTCCATACGTAGCAAAAACTTCTGTACTTATATTTTGAATTTTGTCAAGTAATCCTTCTGAAACAACTCCACCCCCAACAATTAGTTTCATTATTTTATACAACTCATTTAAAGAATTGTGTAGTTGCATTGGTACCATTGCTGAGAAATCATACTGTTTATTCCTGTTTTTTAAAGGCTTTGATGTTGGTTTTACAATATCTAAATGCCAACCCAATGTTAACGCACGTACTAACATCATTTTACCGGCAATATAACTTGGAGACAGGCACAATAATGCTGTAGTAGCTTTAGGCAATTTAAAATATTTACCCGTGGCTTTCGCACTATTTTCCATATGAGTTTTCTGAAGTTTCACAACTTTTGGCTCCCCTGTTGAACCTGATGTTTTTACTTCTATAAACAAACTATCATTAAACCATTGTTGCAAAAAATTTGTAACCTCTACACCTACAGTTTCTTTAGAGAAATTAATCAATTCTTCTTTTGAATTAAATGATTTTCCTTGCAATCTAAAATCTTTATGGAATTTTTCAACTTTCAACTTGACACTTTAATTTAAGCTATAAACTCTTCTTCTTTCAATTCAATAGGTTTACGTATTGTTCCCATTAATTTTTCTTGCCAATTGGTCCAGCCATATTTTTTTGAAAAAATAAGTAAAACTAAAGGATACAAAATAAACACAGGCACAAACATCTCCCAATCAACAGAGGGTTCAGAAGTATCAATTAACAATGCATCTGTTTGAAATACTGTCCAATTTGTTGTTACAAAAACTGCAGCGATTATATTATTTGCGGCATGAAAACCTAAAGATAATTCCGTTCCTTCATCCATCAACGTAAATATACCCAGAACCAATCCTGTTCCAATGTAATACACCATCGTTATCCAACCCAATTTTTCAACTTCAGGATTTAAACCGTGTAACAGCCCAAATATTACAGAAGTTAAAACTAAAGCTACAAATGAACTTTTGAACCAAGTACCAAACCCTTGCATTAAATAACCTCTAAATAGCAACTCTTCCATACTCGTTTGAATTGGCAAAAGGAATAATGAAATAACTACTAAAAGAAAAAATGGTAACGGTTTAAAATTCCATATATAATCTTCAGGAGCCATAAAATACCCTACTAAAACCATAACTACTCCAATTGCAGCCCAAATTTTAAATGCATAAAACACCCTGTTCCAATCTAGTTTTTCTCGACTAGTAATTAATGTTATAATTTTTCTTTTATGAATAAATTTTATCCCCAAAAACAATGATAATAACCCAGCTAAAAAAGTTAAGATTATTAAAAACAAATACAAATTTGCATCTATACCTAAGGTTGCAAAATTATCTTTTGCTGCAACAGCAAATTCATTTAAATCACTGGCATAAAAATAAGCAACTCCTGTTAAAGGGATAACTCCTATAAACTGCCATCCAAAAAACAGTATAATTATTGTAACTAAATATGCCCACCATTGATTGTTTCCCTTATATGCTTGTTGTATAAATTTCATAAATTAAAATAAATTAAATTTCCATTTTTTTGTATTGTTATAATGTAAATGACCTCTTTTAACTTCTAACGGGCTCTCAAAATTATTGGTAAATAAGCCTCCCGTTCCTAAACCTTGCGGCATCTTATTATTTAAAGTATAGGTCCATTGTGCAATTGCATTTAGACCAATGTTACTTTCTAAGGCAGAAGTAATCCACCATTTAATTTGATGTTTTTCAGCCAAATTCACCCATTCTTCGCTTCCTTTAAACCCACCAACCAACGTAGGTTTTAAAATAATATATTGTGGATTTATTATTTGTAGCAATTCCTTCTTCTTTGTTACATTAAATATACCTATTAATTCCTCATCTAAAGCAATTGGCACTGGTGTTTTTAAACATAATTCTGCCATTTGGTGTAACTGTCCTTGTTGTATTGGCTGCTCAATGGAATGGATTTTAAACTCTGATAATTTTTTTAATTTTTCTAATGCTTCCGAAGGAGAAAATGCACCGTTTGCATCTACTCTTAATTCAATCTCTTTTGAAGAAAATTCTTTCCGAATACTTTTTAATAAAGAAATTTCAGCATCAAAATTAATAGCTCCAATTTTCATTTTAATGGTTGAAAAACCAGCTTCTATTTTTTCCTTTATTTGTTGCTTCATAAAAGATTCACTTCCCATCCATATCAATCCATTTATACTTATCGCATCTTTTGATTGCGTAAACTTAGAAGGAAATAATTCAAATAAATTTGGTTTTTCTAATGATAGAACAGCTTGCTCTAAACCAAATTGTATGGAAGGAAACTCCAATAGTTCATTTAATAACTCATTAAAACCTTTATTAATATTAGTACAAAGCCATTGTAGTTTTTCTTCGTAATCAGGCCTATCATCTACACTAAGTCCTTTAAAAACTGCACATTCACCAACTCCTGTTTTCTCTCCGTCAACAAGTTTTAGAAAATAAGTTTCTTTTATTTTTAATATTCCCCTTGAAGTACCACTAGCCTGTTTGAATTGTAATATGTATTTATGATAAATTGCTCTCATTTTAATTTAAATTCGAAATGTACAACTAATAACTAATTTATTTAAATGATAAAATTAAAAAAATTGGTTACTAAAAAATTTAGTTACTAACCCTCAAAAAATTACCGTTCACTTAGTTTTGTTTTTTCAAACATACCTGTTATCCTACTTTTATTTGAAATAACTTTTAAAATCCTTCAAAAATGAAACGCAAATATTTAATAATAGGAGGCATACTAATCACATTAATACTATATAAAATTATGAACAATACATCAAACAATTCCAAACCAAGTGATAAAGTCGTTACAGAAAAAGTTAGAGAACGCTTCAAATCGGGAGATATAACGCTTAACGGTGAATCAACAAGAAAAGAACAAATAAAAGGTGTTTGGCATTATTATTATTGGAGACATTTTACCGTTACAGCAAAAAGTGCAGAAGGACTTACAGGGAAAATGACAGGTGCTGTAATTTATGAAAAAATAGGTGATACTTATTCTTTTCACAATTATGCCACAGGAGAAATGTCAGTTGGAGGTGTAAAAGACCCTAATAAAGATGAAATAATAAACTATCTGTATGCCAATTTACAAGATTTCTTAGGAGGTGCTTATAATGATATTGTAGGTGAAAAACCTATTATTTCAATACCTGATAATTCAAAATTTAATTGGGGAAGTCCTGAAATGCTTACTCTTAATATAAAAGTAGTATATAGTAGAAAAGTATCTTATACTGAAATAGAAAAAGCAGAACACACCTACGAAACTATGCTTTTTAAAAATGGAGCTGATGGTGAATGGAATAGAATATTAGCCGATAATATTGAAGGAGAAAAGAAAGTTATCAGCCGGAAAAAATACACATCTGCCGAGATAGATGCAATGAAAACACTTCAATAAATAATAAAAATATAGAAAATGAAACAACTAATTTTAATAATAGCATTATTTTTTGCCGCAACAACCATACAGGCACAAGTGCCAAGTGACGGAGCAGTGATAAAAAAAGTAAGAGAGCGCTATAAAGCAGGTAACATTACACTAAATGGTGCCACTACAAGAAAAGAGAAAATTAAAGGCGTTTGGCATTATTATTATTGGAGACATTTTACCGTTACAGCAAAAAGTGCAGAAGGACTTACAGGGAAAATGACAGGAGCTGTGATTTATGAAAAATTTGGCAACTCCTATTCTTTTCATAATTACGCAACTGGAGAAATGTCAGTTGGTGGAATGACGGATCCTGATGAAGGTGAAATAATTAAATACTTGTATGCTAATTTACAAGATTTCTTAGGTGGTGCATACGGTGATATTGTTGGAGAAATGCCAAAAATAACCATTCCTTCAAATGTAAAATATAACTGGGGAAGCCCTGAACAAGTTACATTCAATGTGAAAGTTATGTATAATAGAAAGGTTTCAAATACTGAAATAGAAAAGGCTGAGCATACATATGAAACAATGCTTTTCAGAAAAGGAACAGGCGGAAAATGGAATAGAATATTAGCAGATGCTATTGAAGGTGAAAAGAAAGTAATTAGTAGAAAGCAATACTCGTCGAGTGAAATAAGCAGTATGAAAACCTTACATGATATTGATGCAGAACAATCGGCATCCGCAGCTATTTCTAATATGCCAAAGGTAGAAAATGCACCTACTTTTAAATCGGACAAACAACTTTTTTACTACATTCATGATAAATTAATGGCATCATCACCACAAGAAGCAAAAGCTCATTTATACAAAGTACTGGCAAAAAGCAGTTTTGAAAGTGGGTCAGCAGTAAAGGGTTATGTACAAATGTGGTTAGATAAAATAATTGATAATTTAGGAGCTTTTCAAAGTACCTATTGTCAGTACCCGATAATAAAAGAAGAACAAAGTGGAGCTATTTCTTTCTACGATAAAGATAAATCAAAAAGCATTAGATATAGAGGCACTGAGGAAAATGGCACATGGAAACTGAAAGAAATAGCCTACTATGTTCCAAGTCAAGATGCTATCAACAGATTAACCGGAAAAGTTGGTAATTGCACTGAAAAACCAAACTTAGAAGTAAAAACCAAGGTAAACTACAAAATTGGTGCTATTGTAGATGTAAAATTCTCTAATGGAACATTTGCTGCTGAAGTTAACAAAAAAGATACCAGCTTTGATAACCGCTATTATGTAAAACTTTTAGAAGGAGGACGTGGTTATTGGGTAACAGACGATACAATGAGCCCAAGTACGGCAAAAAAAGAAGTTTCAAATAAAGAAAATTCTGTTACAAAAGAAGTAACAAAAGCAATAACAGGTTTTAAACTTGGAGACCATGTAGGCATCAATACAAGAAGTGGTGTAATGAAAGGAACTATTATTAAAGCTACTGGGAGTAATTATTTGATAAAGTTAGATGAAAGTGGATATCAGGATATGTGGGTAAAAAAAGCTCATTTAACTAAATTATAAAGCAATGAAATATCTTGTTAAATATTAATTAGCAACTGTATTAATGATATATTATAAAACTATAGAAAACATCTTAAAAATAGGTAGTCAAATATTAATTGTAATCGGCTTCATTGTTTTTTTTATAGGTTTATTAGCTTCACCAATTATTTATATAAACATCAAACAACGATACTATTTTAAAAAGTTTGCAACTAAATATAATTTAAAAATAATACCCTTTAAACATATTATAATACGTGACTTTCCTTATGCTTATGGAAAAATATATAATAAAAATGTTTTTATAAATGCAACAACACTTGGTGAGTATAGTTATAACTTAATTTTTGATACGCATCATTTTTCAAGTCCTGTTATTAAACTTGGGGTTGAGTTTAATAATCAAGACATCAAAAAAATAGTACTAACTCAAAAAAAGTTGTTTTCAAGTCGATATATATCAGAATTTGAGAACTATTTTAACGTAGAAGTAAAACCAGAGGAATTCAAATCAAAAATTTTTAATAATAGAACAAAGCAAAACATTATGAATTATTCACGTAAATCTCAAACTTATGTGAATTTATTTTTAGACAAAGGTTACTTATTGAGTATTTCAAATTTTGAATTAACAAACACTAAAAAATACAATAAGATTCTTGATAAATTTACCCTGATGATGTCAATAACCAATGGTAGATAAAAATATAAAATAACATTATTAATAGGACTAGATGCCCTTTACTTTTGTTATCACAAAAAACCAAATTAACTAAATTATAAATTATGAAAAATATAGTACCATTATTATTTTTAGTAATCAGTTCACAAATATGGTCTCAAAGTACTTTTATAACTGCCATAGACTTTGAATTAAATAAAGAGATAGACTATAAAGCCAATTTAAATGAAGGTAAAATTTTAGATGACTTATCTTGGGCTTGGAGCAGTCAAAATGCTTGTTTTCCAAAAACACAAAAGCATAAATTCACAGGGAAACATGTGCTGTTTACAGGAATTATTCCTCCGTATAGCGAAACAACAATTACAGTTACACCTAAGGATAAAAAAGCGAATTTTAGTGTATATGCCTATCAAATTAATTTGAATGAAGATTTTGTTGTTCCAAATTTACCTCATTGTATTACCTGTGAAGCAGACCATAAATGGGATTATAGAAAAAAAGGGAGGAAAAAACAAAAACACATCCGTACAATAGATAATCTAACGGCAATTAATAATTCATATCGTTTGGTTATAGGTGTTGTTGGTGCAGATCGGCTTGAAGAAGGAGAATTTATTATAACTGTTAAAACTGAAGAAAAATTTAAATAGATATAAAATGGAAGAGGCGGAATTAACAAAAATAAAAGGCAAAATTAAATTTGTAGAAAACTTTGCCGATTACAACGTAGAAATAACGGAAATAATGCCCGATTTAAAAGTAAAAATAGTAGAGCATCTATTTAATAGAGAAGGAGAATGGAAAATTGTTGATTCAATGCCAGACATAAAAATAAAAATTGTAGAAAACTTTGGAGATTTTAGTATTCAATTCGTAAATAACTTTCCCGGAGTACTATAAAAATTACTATTTTTTATAACCACACTTAATTCATAAAAAATGAAAATTATAAAATTGTATTTACTATTATTTCCTTTAATTGTTTTTTCACAACAAACAAATAACATATCACTATCAAATCTATCTATGTCTAAAAACTCCAAAACAGGTGCTCTATCAAAAGGAGC
>JAMOMG010000280.1 GCA_027068695.1 Flavobacteriaceae bacterium | reverse complement strand
AGCATTACCTGTTAAATTATCAATATTTGTGTGATTGGTTAAATCATTAAGACTAACACCGGCGTGTTGTTGTGCAATTTTCATATTGGTTCCATTTCTGTGATGTCCCCATCCGTGAGGAATACTTACAACTCCTGGCATTATTGAAGTTGTTATTTCAATAGGTAGTTTTACTTGTCCAACATCAGAAGTTACCTTAACTAGTTGATTTTCTTTTAGATTTAAAGAGTTCGCATCGTCAGAATTTATAAGTAAAGTACAACGGTTTTTTCCTTTCACCAATCGATTGCTATTGTGCATCCACGAGTTGTTAGAACGTAAATGACGCCTACCAATTAATGAGAAAGGATATTCAGAAATAGCGTTGGTTTCCCACAAATTAAGTTTTTTATCTAAACGTTCTAAATCTTCAATAAATAAGGGATGTGCTAATTCAATTTTTTTATCAGCAGTAAACAAACGCTCAGGTAATTGGGGTTTTAAAGGTCCAAAATCTATTCCATGTGGATGTTCTTTTAATGTAGAAATTGAAGGTTTTGGATTATTATAGCTACTAAACTGTAACATATAATTTAATGTTTGCTCTAAATTTAGCGAGTTTTCTTTTCCCGTAAAACGTGTAGTTAATTCTTTTAAAATTTCCCAACCGTGCCGTTGTTCCACAGTTTTTTCAAATAGTGCTTCAGAATATTTGGTTGTATTTTTAATGGCAAATTGATGAAAAACTAAATCGTACAAAGGTGTTTCTAAACCTGTGGTAGTTGGTAAAATAATGTTAGCATATTTGGTGGTTTCATTTAAATAAATATCAATAGCCACCATAAACTCTAGCGATTCCAATGCCTTTTCAAAATGTTTTCCATTTGGAGCAGATAACACAGGGTTTCCAGCAATGGTAATCATTGCTTTTATTTGCCCATCTCCCGGAGTTAAAATTTCATCGGCCAATGTAGCTACAGGAAATTCTCCTGTAAATTCAGGTAATTTATGAACACGACTTTGTTTTTTGTTAAAACTGCCTGTTTTACCTGTCATTTTAGACATACCAACAATATCAATAACCGGTTTTGTAAATAACGCACCTCCTTTAGTGTCTAAATTGCCTGTGATACAATTTAAAACATTGATTAACCACTGGCATAAACCTCCAAATTCTTGTGTGGAAACGCCTAACCTTCCATAACAAACAGCCGTTTTGGAAATAGCAAAATCACGGGCCAATTGCTGAATTTCTTCCGAAGAAAAGCCAATAATTTTAGCTACTTTTTTTGGCGGATAGTTTTTCACCATTTCTTTTAAGGTTTCTAACCCATTTATAT
>JAMOMG010000279.1 GCA_027068695.1 Flavobacteriaceae bacterium | reverse complement strand
AACTATAAAAAATACGAGAACAACTACGATTATAATAAAGCTATTTATTTAATGAGTTTATTTAAACTTCAAGAAAATGGATTTATAATGCTGAAAGAAGATAAAAATTACGCTTCTCCTATTGCCACATTATTTTATGAATATTATGATTCGTTTGATGATTTAATATTGAAACTTGAACTAGAAAGTGAGCGAATTCAATGTGTTGTGTCTAATAAAAACATTTCAAATTTTGTAAAATTTGGAGAAACACAACAACCAAAATTATGGGACTATGCAGATAGTATTGACACTTTAAATTTTTTGTTAACTATTTAACATATTTTACTGCTAATTAGTCATACGCTTAAATCTTTTTTCCGAAATTTGTAGCATTATTAAATTCATATTTCATAAAAAAATGAAAAAACATAATTTTAGTGCTGGTCCAAGTATTTTACCACAAGAAGTTCTAAAAAAAACAGCTGAAGCTGTAATTAATTTCAACCATTTAAATTTATCATTAATAGAAATATCACACAGAAGTAAAGACTTTATTGGGGTGATGGAAAATGCACGTAGCTTAGTAAAAGAGTTATTAAACCTACCTGAAGGCTATTCAGTATTATTCTTACAAGGAGGTGCAAGTTTAGAATTTTTAATGACTGCTTATAACTTATTAAAAATTGATGGAAAAGCGGCATATATAGATACTGGTGCCTGGAGTACTAAAGCAATTAAAGAAGCTAAATTATTAGGTGAAGTTGATATTGTAGCCTCTTCAAAAGATAAAACCTATAACTACATACCTAAAAATTACACAATTCCTACAGGTATAGATTATGTACACTGTACATCAAACAATACCATTTACGGAACACAAATTAAAGAATTCCCAAAAACTGATACACCACTTGTTTGTGATATGAGTTCAGATATTTTTTCACGTCAATTAGATTTTTCTCAATTTGATTTAGTTTATGCAGGTGCTCAAAAAAATATGGGACCTTCAGGAACTACTTTAGTTATTGTAAAAGATGAAATTTTAGGCAAAACAGGACGTAAAATTCCTTCAATGTTAGATTATCAGGTTCACATTAGTAAAGATAGTATGTTTAATACACCTCCCGTATTTGCAATTTACACTTCAATGCTAACACTAGAGTGGTTAAAAAAATTGGGGGGTATTGCCGCCGTTGAAAAACTAAATGAAAAGAAAGCGGCATTATTATACGATGAAATAGATAGAAACCCTCACTTCAAAGGATTTGCAGCAAAGGAGGATCGTTCTCTAATGAATGTAACTTTTAACCTTACCAATGAA
>JAMOMG010000278.1 GCA_027068695.1 Flavobacteriaceae bacterium | reverse complement strand
CTGTTAATTTAGAATTAGATTTTTTTGACCATCAAACTGTTTTCTTCAATATTAATACAATAACAAAAGAAGAAGTATTACAACAAGCTGATTTTATTTCGTTGCATGTCCCAGCTCAAAACGGATATGTTATTTCTACAAAAGAATTTGAACTGATGAAAGATGGTGCATTTATTGTAAATGCGGCTCGTGGTGGTGTAATAGATGAAGTTGCCTTAGTAAAAGCAATAGAAAAAGGTAAAATTTCTGGAGCAGCATTGGATGTTTTTGAAAATGAACCAACGCCTGAAATACAATTATTAATGAATCCTAGTATTTCTTTAACTCCACATATAGGAGCTGCAACAAGTGAAGCTCAGGACAGAATTGGAACAGAACTAGCACAACAAATTATTGAAATTTTAACATAATCCCTAACAAAATACTCATGGCAATTGTAAAACCCTTTAAAGGACTTCGACCTCCAAAAGATAAAGTTGAAGAAGTTTCATGCTTACCTTATGATGTTATGAATTCTGAAGAAGCTACAAAAATGGTTAACGGTAAAGAAGCTTCTTTACTACGTATAACACGAGCTGAAATAGAATTCGACAACAACATAAACCCTCATGATGAGAAAGTGTATTTAAAAGCAAAATCTAATTTTAAAGCCTTTCAAGAAAAAGGTTTTTTAATTCAAGATAATGAAGCTCATTATTATATTTACGCACAAACAATGAATGGGAAAACACAATATGGAATTGTTGGAGATGCCGCTTGTGATGATTACCTCAATGGGATTATAAAAAAACACGAATTAACTCGTCCCGATAAAGAAGAAGATCGCAAAGCGCTTACACGTAATTTAGAAGCTAATATTGAACCTGTATTTTTTACATACAGAGCAGTTCCTGAAATTGATGCAATTGTTTCCGACATTGTGACAAATAATCAACCTGAATACGATTTTACTGCTGAAGATGGTTTTGGACATCATTTTTGGGTTATTGAAGATGCTGAAACTAATAAAACACTAGAAAAATTATTTAGAGATAAAGTTCCGTATACATATGTTGCTGACGGACACCATAGAACAGCAGCAGCAGCTGGAATGAGTGCCGAATTTAGCAAGAAAAATCCAAATCATACTGGTAATGAGGCCTACAACTATTTTATGGCTGTACATTTCCCAGATACACAACTTCAAATAATTGATTACAATCGAGTTGTAAAAGATTTAAACGGTTTAAGTCCTGCTGAATTTTTAAAAAAAATAAATGAAAATTTTGGGATTACCCAAGTTAGTGAATCAATTGTTAAACCAGAAAAACTACATGATTTTTCTATGTATTTAGATGGTAAATGGTATGGATTAACAGCAAAAAAACCAACTTATAACGATAATAACCCTGTTGATAGCTTAGATGTAAGCGTTTTATCAAAATACGTACTAGAACCCATTTTAGATATCAAAAACCTAAGAACTGACACTCGAATTGATTTTGTAGGAGGTATTAGAGGACTTTCAGAATTAAGTAAACGTGTTGATAGTGGTGAAATGGCAGCTGCATTTGCATTATTTCCTGTTAGTATGAATCAATTAATGGAAATTGCAGACACCAATAATATTATGCCTCCAAAGGTAACTTGGTTTGAGCCAAAATTACGTTCAGGGTTAATTATAAATAAACTAGATTAGCATTTGTGTTTATCAAAGAAAACTTACATAAAATAAAAAATAATATTCCAGCAAATGTTGAACTGATTGCTGTTTCTAAAACAAAGCCTGTTTCTGATATTTTAGAAGCATATAAGGCTGGTCAAAGAGCTTTTGGAGAAAATAAAATTCAGGAAATGGCCAAAAAATATGAAGAATTGCCTAAAGATATTCAATGGCATATGATTGGACATTTACAACGTAACAAAGTGAAATACATGGCTCATTTTGTGCATTTAATCCACGGTGTTGACAGTTTTAAAACATTAAAAGAAATTAACAAACAAGCCCTTAAACACAATAGGGTTATCAATTGTTTATTACAACTTAAAATAGCAAAAGAAGATACTAAATTTGGTTTATCAATCACTGATGTAAATGATATTATTACTTCTGAAGAATTTACCTCTTTAAAAAACATCAATATTAAAGGATTGATGGGAATGGCAAGTTTTACTGAAGATAAATCTATTATTAGAGCCGAATTTAATATGCTTAATAGTATTTTTCTTGAGCTTAAAAAGTACATTTTTTTTAATTTTAACCCTTCAATTCTATCCATGGGTATGAGTGGAGATTACAAAATAGCTATTGAAGCAGGAAGTAATATGATTAGAGTTGGAAGTTTAATTTTTGGAAAAAGAAACTACACCTAATTTGTATGCAATACTCGACATAGAAACCACAGGAGGTAAATTTAACGAAGAAGGAATTACCGAAATTGCCATTTATAAATTTGACGGGCACCAAATTGTTGATCAATTTATCAGCTTGGTAAATCCCGAAAGAGAAATTCAGCCTTTTGTAGTAAATTTAACGGGTATCAACAGTGACATGCTTAAAAATGCACCTAAATTTTATGAGGTTGCAAAACGTATTATTGAAATTACTACAGATTGTGTTATTGTTGCTCATAATGCTAATTTTGATAAGCGCATTCTTACAACCGAATTTAGACGCTTGGGTTACCTATTTGAGAGAAAAACACTTTGTACTGTTGAATTAAGTAAAAAATTAATTCCCAATCTTCCTTCCTATAAACTCGGCAAATTATGCAGATCTTTAGGAATTCCCGTTTCAAGTCGTCACAGAGCTGATGGTGATGCTATTGCAACCATTCAGTTATTTAAACTTTTACTCAATAAAGATGTTGACAAACTAATTGTAAAACAAGCCATAAAAATTGAAAATACTAGAACACTAGCTCCTAAACTATTAACTATTTTGGATGACTTACCCTCAACAACTGGTTTGTTTTATGTTCACAATAATACAAGTAAAATTTTATATATTGGTAAAGGAAAAAATATTAAAAAAAAGGTAAATCAATTATTTTTACGGACTTCAAAAAAGGCAAAAATAATACAAAATAGTGTTATTTCTGTTTCTTATGAAGAAACAGGGAATGAACTTGTTGCAGCACTCAAATACAATGAAGAACTTCATATAAATAAGCCTAAATATAACTTTATAAATAAACCAAGAGTAACAACTATTGAATTTAGCAACGAAAATTTAATAGTGGTTGATAGAGGAAGAACTATTGGTGAAAAATCTGTTTTATTAATTGAAAATAATGAATTTAAAGGGTTTTGTTTTGCAGATTTAAGTTATCAAATTAACAATATTGAAATACTAAGAACCCTTATTTCTCCTATGAAAAATTCTATTCACAATAGGGAAATTATAAAAAAATATTTACAAAAAAACAAGGTGGAAAAAATTATTCGATTCTAAAATATTGCGCTATGAAAAAAAAAATAATTCTTTTAATTCTAACTTTTAATTGTTTCTTCATTTATTCACAAAAAGAATACACTTTTGGAATACCCACAAATGAAGAACTAACCTTAAAAATATATAAATTAGATAGTACTGCAAATGCAGTTGTACTATTTGAATCGGCTAATACTACTTTTACAGTTGGAATTTACAATGTTATTGTAAGTACCTCTTTTTATAAAAAAATAAAAATCTTTAATAAAGAAGGCTTTAAACATGCCACCTTTTCTATTCCTCTATACAATGACAAAAACGATAAAGAACATGTAAAAGATATTAAAGCTATTACACACAATAATTTTAATAAAACTTTCCTCACAAAATCACAAATTTTTGAAGAAAGAGTAAATGATAGATGGAGAGAAGTTAAATTTACCATGCCAAATTTAAAAGATGGAAGTGTTATTGAAGTAATGTACACCATAAATACACCGTTTAAATTTAATTTAACTGGATGGGAATTTCAATCAGACATTCCAAAAAAATACAGTCAATTTACAGCTTTAATTCCAATGAATTATGTTTATAACCGAAGCTTAACTGGCTATTTGAAACTTAGTATAAATGACGCACGTATTGTAAAAAAATGCTTTAGTGTACCTGGGTATGGATCTTCATCAGATTGTGAAAAATTAACTTATGCAATGGAAAATATTCCTGTTTTTGAAGAAGAAGAATATATGACTACAAAAGAGAATTTTATTTCAAAAATAAAATTTGAACTAAGTAAAACTTTATGGTTTGATGGAACCAAAAAAAAATATACATCAACTTGGAAAGCTGTTGATAGAGAGTTTAAAACCGATAAAAATATTGGTGGACAATTTAAAAAAGCATCCTTTTTTAAAAATAAAATTCCAAAAGAAATTAGTCTTTTAAACTCCGATATAGAAAAAGCAAAAGCCATATATGTATTTATACAAAAACATTATTCTTGGAATCAAAAGTATAGTATTTTTAAAAATGTAAATATTAAAAAAGCCTACGAAAATAAAGTTGGTAATATAGGCGAAATTAACATCTCGTTAATTAACGCTCTTAAATTTGCTGGTATTAAAACGGAGCTTGTGCTTCTTTCTACCAGAAATAATGGTTTTCCTACTAAACTACACCCTGTTATTTCAGATTTTAATTACATTATAGCCAAAGTAAATGTAGGAGATTCATATTATTTTTTAGATGCAACTAACAAACTGCTACCTTTTGGGATGTTACCATTCAAGTGCCTTAACCATTTCGGTAGGGTTATGGATTTTAAAAATGAAAGTTATTGGATAGATATTGTTCCTTCAAAAAATTCTAAAACCAAACTTTATGTTAGTTTAACCCTGAATGAAGATGGTACAATTATAGGAAAATTAAGAAAAGTAAAGTTTTGGTATGATGCTCTTAACAGAAGAAAATCAATAGAAAATAAAAGTGAAGATGATATTATTTCTGATTTTGAAGATAATTACGATAATCTTGAAGTTATAAATTATACCATTGAAAATAAAACAACTATTAACAAGCCTTTAATTGAAACCTTTGAAGTACTTATTGAAAATTTTGATAATTCTAAAACTTATTTTTTTAACCCTTATTTTGGAGAAAAATTCTCTAAGAATCCTTTCAATCAAAAGGATAGATTATACCCAGTAGATTTTGGTTACACAAGAACATATAGTGCAAACGTCATACTAAATATTCCTGAAAATTATACGATACACACATTTCCTAAATCTAAGTCTGTAAAACTTCCAGAAAATGGAGGCTCCTTTATATTTTTAGTAAAATCAACCAGTGATTCTTTTATTTTAAGCAGCAATATTAAAATAAGTAAGCCTACTTTTTTTAATTTTGAATACAAACCACTTAAAGATTTTTTTAATATTATTGTAAATACTCAAAAAA
>JAMOMG010000277.1 GCA_027068695.1 Flavobacteriaceae bacterium | reverse complement strand
TTACGCCAATCTTGCCCATGGTGTTTAGGGTCATAAAATCTATTGTTAATTACTTGCCAAGCTTCTTCAAAAATTTGATTAGCCTCTTCTTTGTAATTAATTTTCATGATAGCTTTAAAGGGTAAATTTTCTTTTTTGTCACTAGCCAATTTAATTCTGAAAGATTTACCTTTACTTAAATAATAAATAAAGTCTTCATCAGAATTTAAAGATACACTTTCGGGTCTGGAGTTATCTGAAGTAAGTTTTTTCTTTTCTTTCCCCTTCCAATTAATTTGATATAAATCAGATTCAATAGCTGGATTCCCTCTACCACTATTCCCTGTGGTATAATAAAAAGTTTTTCCATCTTTTGAAATGGCATCTAAATATTCACCTCCAGTATACGAAGTTACTTGTTGCTGACGTTCATAGATGTTTTCAAAATCTATAGTTATGTCCTTAATATTGTTTTTAGTTTTATCATCTTCTTTTTCACTTTCTTTGTTGTCTTTATTTTCATCAGCTATTTCATCCCAATCTTGTTGAGTTTTTTCCCAATCTTCTTTTTTTAACCAAACAAACCAAATATCGTGATCTCCATTATTTCTGTTAGATGAAAAGGCAATTTTAGAACCATCTTTGCTCCATATAGCTCCAATATCTGATTTTGGGTGCATAGAGATATTTACGGGCTTTTGACTATTGTCAGCTTTGTGAATGTAAATTTCTTCATTAAAATATAAATCACTTAAATTGTAAGTAATCCACTTAGAATCTGGTGACCAAGCAATATTAGAAGGTGTATCCCAACCGTTAAGTAAAATTTTTTCATTATTAATTTTTCCTTCTTCAGAAATTGAAGCAATAATTAATTTTCCATATCCCTGATTGTAGGCTATTAACTTTTTATTTGGAGACAACACTGGGTTTGTATTTCCCTCTGTATTATTTGTGATTTGAGTGATTTTACGTTTTAAAGTTGTAAATAAATTTTTATTAGAAGGATCATTTGATGTTATGGTATAAATGTTATTAAATCCATTCCGGTCTGAAATAAAAATTACAGTAGTGTTGTTTAACCATAACACATTAAAATCTTTATATGCTGAATTAGAAATGTTTATACTTCTGCTTTTATCAGAATCATTTTCTGCAATAAAAACTTCCCCTCTAATAACCATTATTCTGTATTTACCATTTGGTGAAACTGCCATTTCAGAAGCGTCTGAGGTATATGTTTTTCTTTCAATTGGATCAAACCGATAATCACTATTAATTGTAATATAAATAGGAATAGTTTTTTTTGTAGTTGTATCTAATAGCCATACTTTGTCTCCAGAAACAAA
>JAMOMG010000276.1 GCA_027068695.1 Flavobacteriaceae bacterium | reverse complement strand
AAAGAATACAAACGTATGGAGGATGAATTAAATAAGAAACGAAAATTCTGGAAATGATTATATTAAAAGCCACTTCCTAAAAAATAGAAAGTGGCTTTTAAACAATACCCTTTTTCTAATTAATTTAACCAAGCATTAAGCATCCATATTATTTTTTCTTGTTCAGCAATAAAATCACTCATCATTGAGTTTGTTCCTTCATCACTAGCTTCATCTGATTCATTTAAAATAATACGTTCAATCTTTAATAATTCTGATAAAGAATTAATAACCAACTTCACTGCTTCAGTATCTTTAGTTATATTTTTCCCAACTGGTACTTTTGCCAATTTGGTATAGTCTTCAAAAGTGTGCAATGGAGTACCTCCTAATGTTAAAATACGCTCAGCTATTAAATCAACTTTCTCCTGAGAATCTGTATAAAACTCTTCAAATTTCACATGCAATTCAAAAAAAGATTTCCCTTTTATATTCCAATGCAAACCTCTTAAATTTTGGTAGTATACCTGAAAATTTGATAATAAATCGTTTAAGCTTACCACTAAATTTTCTGATTTCTGTTTGTCTAATCCTAATATTGTTGTACTCATAATATAATTTTTATTGTTTTTAAATGTTTCCTGATATCTATGTACAAATTTATTTAAAAATAAACTTAATAAAGCATAATTATTATTGATACTTTTAATATCTTTATCATAAATATTTATACTTATGACTATTACCCAATTAAAATATGTATTAGCGGTGGCTGAATATAGAAATTTCACTATTGCATCTGAACATTGCTATGTAACTCAACCTACTTTGAGTATGCAAATTCAAAAGTTAGAAGAAGAACTTGGTACAAAAATTTTTAACAGGACGAAGAAACCTATTCAACTTACAGAGATTGGGAGTAAAATAATTGAACAAGCCAAAATTATTGTTGATGAAAGCAACCGCATAAATGATATTGTTGACCAGCAGAAAGGATACATTGGAGGAGATTTTAAATTGGGAATTATTCCAACAATAATGCCTACACTTTTACCTATTTTCTTAAAAACATTTATAAAAAAATACCCAAAAGTAAATTTAAAAATTGAAGAACTCACTACAGATGAAATAATAAAAAAATTAACTGAAGGTCATATTGATGTTGGTATTGCTGCAACTCCTTTGGAGAATGAAACTATTAAAGAGCGCGTGCTATATTACGAACCATTTGTTGGCTTTGTACCTCCAGAACACCGTCTATATAAGAATAAAATTATTGATGTTGAAACCTTAAATATTGAGGATATTTTGTTACTTGAAGACGGCCATTGTTTTAAAGAAAGTATTATTAATCT
>JAMOMG010000275.1 GCA_027068695.1 Flavobacteriaceae bacterium | reverse complement strand
TGTGCCTTCAATATTATTTGAGACAATAAAAATAAGACGAGTATGTAATTTTTAATTTTTAATTGCATTGTAAATTTTGCTTTCTTGCTGTAAAATTTCTATTACCTCTAATAATTTATTATTATAATATTTATTAAAAATATCTCTATACCCACAGTAGCCTATAAAGTTATTAATTTTTTCTTTTGGAATTTTTAAGTTTTTTGTAAAAAAATCTAAACCTAATTCTTTTTTTATTTTACTTGGAAATTCTTTCTTTTTTGAGAGTTCACGTTTTAATTTTCGTTTTTTAATCATTCGAAAATCAGGAAGTGTTGCACCACCACCACCACCACCTCCTCCTCCTCCTCCTCCTCTCATTTTAATGGGGTCAGTCAAGTTTTGGGCATTGGGAGCCTTTAAAAAGCCATGAATATCAGGACCTAATTTTTTACCTAAATCACTTAATTTAAATGTGAAATTATGTTTTGGTAATGTGTCTTTTGGTACACTTTTAATATCAATATCTAAATTACCAGTTAAACGCTCCAAAAAAACTTCATTTAAAATATTTACCAAAGGAGTTAAATGAACTTTTAATTTTTTAGTTTCAATAATATTTTTTGTTATCAAAATTTTTAATGTTTGGTATTGAATGGATGAAAATAATACTGTATCATTTACTGCTACTTTTAATTCAAATTCTCCAATGTCATTACTAACAGTTCCTAATTTGGTATTTATATTGAGAATATTAATGTTACTTACAACTTTATTATTACTAATTATTTTTCCAGAAATAGAGATGAGTTTTTCTTGAGCAAAACAGTTTATGGTACTAAAAATAGTAAAAAATAAAGTGGTCAGTTTTAAATTCATCAATAACAAAGAAAGTTATTGAAATCTTAAAATAGTATTAATACTATGGTAAACTTTTGTTAAAGAGTGTAAATTAGTACATTTGATAAAATGTTTTTACAATGAAAAAATTATTTGTTGCAAGCACATCAACAGTGCATGGAAAAGGCTATTTAGAATACATTTTACCTCCGCTATCAGATTTTTTTAAAGGTGTGCATGAAATACTATTTATTCCATACGCTCGCCCAAGTGGTCTTACTCATGAAGCTTATACTGAGATTGCAAAAAAAGCATTTGGAAAGATACAGATTGGCATAAGAGGTATTCATGAATTCTCAAATTCAATAGATGCAATAAATAATGCTAAGGGTATTTTTATTGGAGGGGGAAATACATTTTTATTGGTTGAACAATTATACCGCAATAAATTAATTTCTACAATTAAAAATGTAGTTGAAAACGGTATTCCTTATTTTGGAACCAGTGCAGGAAGTGTT
>JAMOMG010000274.1 GCA_027068695.1 Flavobacteriaceae bacterium | reverse complement strand
TGTGGAAGCTCTTCTATTGGTAATCCAAACTTCAATTCTTGTAATATTAATAGCACTATTTATTAATGGAAAATCTTTTAAAGCATTGTTGTAATTATCTCTAAAATACTGTGCTAAAAAGAAATGACGATTTTGGTCATAGTCTGTGGTACGCAACTCAAACTCTTGAATTGTTGAGCCTCCTTGCGCTGCTACTGAACGAGTTTGTGATTTTTGTTCAGCAAATACACCTGTAACGGTTGTTTTTCCAAATTGCAATTGTGTTTTAACGCCAAACAAACTTTGTGCTCCTACAATTAATGAGTTTTTTAAAGGCATACTCACATTTCCTACTTCTATTTTTTGAAGTATATCATCTTCTGTAGGTGTGTATTCTAATTTTATTTGATTTTGGAAATTAAAAGTTGATTGTGTATCGTATTGTGCTCCTACTTTTAATCTTGTTCCTACTTTGGCTAAAATACTTGCACTAATTTCTTGGTTAAAATCAAATGTAAAACTACTTCGGTTTCGCTCAGATAATTGGGGATTATCAACTTTTTGATATAACATCCCTAATTTAATTAACACTGACCCTTGTGCGTTTACTTCTATTTTATCTCCTCCAAAAACCGACTGAAAAAAATCTGATTTTACATAATAAGTTGGTAGTAAATTTTTTTGCGCATTTTCACTCCCAATTCTTTTACTATTGGTAGCACTAATTTTTTCTTTGTAATATTCAAGCATATCTTTTTTAAGCTTGAATTTTTTATACTCCTCTTGTGTCATATAAATTGGACGTTTCACTAAATAACCTCCAATTTTTTCAATAATCATATATTTCCCTAATTCAGCATCATAAATAATTTCAGATTTTGATGGATCTGCTAAATACAAACTTCCAGATTGGTTGCTTTTAAAAGGGTATTTTAATTTTAGTGTATCGCTGTTTTTAATAACTTTTGTAGTATCTCTAAGTCTGGCAACCTGAGGTATTTGAGCTTTTACTGTTGATTGAATAAACAACAATAAAAAAAATACTATAAATATTTTGAAAATAAATTCGCTCTTTTTCAAATCTTATAAATTTTTAAGCGCCTTTTTTATTAAAATTTCAACACTTGATGTTTTGTTTTCTAATAAAATTTTATCCAATACTTTTTCTGATTGTTTTTTATTAAACCCTAAAACCTCTAAAGCAGATAACGCTTCATTTTTATTCGTATTGCTTTCAGCAAAAGAAACTTCATCAATAACAAAAGTTTTTAAGATTTTATCTTTTAAATCTAGTAAAACACGCTGTGCTGTTTTTGCTCCAATTCCTTTAACTGACTGAATAGCTCCTACATTTCCAGAACCAATAGC
>JAMOMG010000273.1 GCA_027068695.1 Flavobacteriaceae bacterium | reverse complement strand
ATTCGTTTTCCATAAATTGTTGAAAAAAGCAAAGAAACAATGAAGCTCATGGCAGATCTAAACGAAATATATTGAAACAACCCAGCTCCTGCTAAATTGTAATGTTTATCTAAATATTCAAATAAATAATATAACATTGTTTTACTTTTCTATAACTTCTAAAAAATGCGTTACCACTTCTAAATCATCAAAATGTGAACGCTCTCCTTTTATTTCTTGATACGTTTCATGACCTTTTCCTGCTATTAAAATAATATCACCTTTATTGGCCAATTTAGTTGCTGTTTTAATTGCTTGCTCCCTATTGGCAATTGATAATGTTTTTTTTAAATTCTGAGGCTCAACACCTACTTCCATTTCTTCAATAATGGTTTGTGGGTTTTCACTTCTTGGGTTATCTGAGGTAAAAACAACCTGAGAACTTAGCTGAGATGCTATACGCCCCATAACAGGGCGTTTAGCTTTATCTCTATCGCCACCGCATCCCACAACGGTAATTACTTGCTCATTTCCTGTTCTAATATTGTTGATGGTTTCCAATACATTTTTTAATGCATCTGGTGTATGTGCGTAATCAATTACTGCTATTATACCTTCATTTGAAACAAAATGCTGAAATCTTCCACTTACACTTTCTAATTCACTTATTCTTGTTAGAGCACGAACAGAATCTATACCTAATAAATTTGCAACACCATAAATTGCTGTCAAATTGTATGCATTAAAACTTCCCGTTAATTTTGTCCAAACTTCATTCCCATTTATGTTTAATAACAAGCCCGAAAATTCATTTTCTAAAATTTTAGCTTTAAAATCAGCCATTGTTTTTAACGCATAAGAATATTTTTTTGCTTTTGTATTTTGAAGCATTATCATTCCATTTTTATCATCAATGTTCACCAAGGCAAAAGCTGATTTTGACAATGAATTAAAAAATGATTTCTTTACATCTCTATAAGCTGCAAATGTTTTATGATAATCTAAATGATCGTGTGTTAAATTGGTAAATACTCCGCCTGCAAATTGCAATCCTTCCGTTCTTTTCTGATGAATTCCATGAGAACTCACTTCCATAAAACAATAATCAACACCTTTATTCACCATTTCATTTAAATATTTATTTATTAAAATAGAATTTGGTGTCGTATGTGTTGCCTCATATTCAACAGTATCTACCATAATTTTTACTGTAGATAATAACCCTGATTTATACTCAAGTTTTTGGAATAAATTATATAGTAATGTTGCAATTGTTGTTTTACCATTTGTACCTGTAATTCCTATTAATTTTAATTTTGAAGAGGGATTATCATAGAAATTTGAAGCAATAATTGCCAAAGCACTATTTGAATCTTCAACTTTTATATATGTAATATCTTGAGCTAAATTTTTTGGGAATTCTTCACAAACAATAGCTATTGCTCCCTGTTCAATTGCTTTGTCAATAAATTGATGGCCATCAAATACCAATCCCTTTTGTGCAACAAACAAGCTATTTAGTACCACTTCCCTTGAATCAAACGCAATGGTGTTTATTACTTTTTCAGCACCTCCATTCGTGGTAATTATTTTTACTTTATCTAATATGTCTTTTAATAATTTCAACTAAATTGATTTTAAGACTATGGTAACTCCTTTAATTAATTTTTCTCCTGCGCTAATTGACTGTTCCTTAACTTTACCTTCTCCTTTCAAACTTACTTTTAACCCTATATTTTCAAGTAAAGGAATAGCATCCATAGTTGCCATTCCTTTTACATTTGGGATCGAATTAAATTCCTTGTTAGATTTGGTGTAGTAAGAATTAAAATTGTTTTGAACACTTGCAAAATTTGGAACATCTCTATCTATCTCATTAATAATATGATTTGATGTGTAAATTTTATGTGCAATATCTTTAAAAACTGGCCCTGAAACATCAGCTCCGTAATACCCTTTTTTTAAATCTGGTTTATGAATTACTACAATACAAGAATACTTTGGGTTTTCAGCTGGGAAATACCCTGTAAATGAAGATATATATCGCCTATTTGATTCCCAATCTGACATCCAATATTCGGTACGAGCTGTACCTGTTTTACCTGCCATTGAAAAATTTTCATCATATAGTTTTATTCCTGTTCCACGAATGACAACATTTTTTAAAATTTCTTGCACTTCATTAATAGTTTCTTTTGAACAAATTTGTGGGTCTATTATTTCTTTTTCAAAACGTTTGATATATTTATTTCTGGAGCGAATTTCTTTCACAAATTTTGGTTTTACCATCTCACCATTATTTGCAATGGCATTATAAAATGTTAATGTTTGCAGTGGTGTTAATCTCAAATTATACCCATAAGCTATAGATGGCAATGCATTTTTACTCCATTTTTTATCTCCTGGTGATGGAATTTCGGGTTTTCCTTCTCCTTTTATTCGTAATCCCAACTGCTCATTTAGATGCATTCTTTTTAAAATATTGATAAACTTTTCAGGATTTTTTTCAAAATTTTCATCAATTAACCTTGCAAAACCAATATTTGAAGAAACTTCCAAGGCTCTAGCTGCAGATATTTTACCATAACCACCTCGCTTAGAATCATGAATATACCTTCCATGCATTTTGTATTTCCCCACACCTGTATCAACAACCGTGCTTGTATCAATTGCGCCACTTTCTAGTGCTGCAACCATAGACATTAATTTAAATGCTGAACCCGGCTCATGAGATTCATATATTGCGTAATTCCTTTTTTCATAATACTTACCTACTGAATTTCTTCCTAAGTTAGAAATTGCCTTAATTTCTCCTGTTTTAGTTTCCATAACCACCACACAACCGTGTTCAGCATTGTAATATTCTAACTGTCTTAACAACGAGTGATGGGCAATATCTTGAATATTGATATCAATAGTTGTTACAATATCCTTACCGTCAACAGGTTCTCTTTCATTATTGTCATTAATTGGTTTCCATTGCCCCTTAGCAATTTTTTGCTTCATTCGCCATCCGTGCTTTCCTTTTAAATAACTTCTGTATGCTCCTTCAATTCCTGGACCTCCTCTATAATCATCATAACCAATTGTTCTTTCAGCTACCTTACCCAAAGGATGAGCTCTTACTGTAGTTTGCTCTGCAATAAAACCACCCTTATACATTCCTAAATTAAAAATTGGAAAATTTTTAATTTTCATATAATCACTATATCCTAACTTTCGAGTAATAAAGAGGTATCTATTTTTTGTGCTTCGTGCTTTTTTAATTTTCACTTCCCAATATGAAGCTGTATTGCCAAGCATTTTTGATAATTCTACCGATAAACTTCTAATATTTTTTTTAAACACATCAGCATCTACCGTATAGGCATCCATTCTAATTTCATACTGAGACATTGAAGTAGCTAATAAGCTACCATCATCTGAAAAAACATTACCTCTATTAGCAAAAATTGTATCATTTCTTAAAGTAAGTTGTTCCGATAAACTTCTATACTTATCCCCTTCAGCATATTGAATATTCGTTAACTTCATAATAATCAACACAAAAAAAAGTGTGATAAACACAAAAATGAAATACAATTTTTTTAATATGTTTTTTTTAATGGTTGTCAACTTTTAAATTTATTTTTTTGAGGTTACCCTTATAACTTGAGGTGGATTTTCACTTGGTTTCAACCCTAAATCCAGTACTTTTTTTCGTATTGTTGATTCTAATTTTAGCTCCATTGAAGTAGATCGTGTATCAACAAATTCAGCTCTTAATTCTTTTATCTCCTTATTTAATTTTGCTATCTCCATTACTTTTTTATCTGAACTATGTGAGCTTGCAATCATTAATAACATTAACAGAACTACGAATAAAATAAAGCGCCAATTTTTAAAAGAATCTTCATTTACTAAAAACCCTCCCTTTAATACATTGTATATTTTTTCTTTAACAATTGACATTTATTTTAATGTTGCTATCCTTAGTTTTGCACTTCTAGCTCTATTATTCTCCTTAATTTCTTGAGAAGTTGGGATAATCATTTTTCCCACTTTTTTCATTGGAACGGTAATATTTCCAAAAAAATCTTTTTCCTGCTCTCCTTCAAATAATCCATTCCTAATAAAACGCTTTACCAGTCTATCTTCCAAAGAATGGTATGCTATTACACTCAATCTTCCTTCTTCATTCAATATTTCTGGTATTTGCACTAAAAATTCTTTTAACGCTTCAATTTCTTGATTTACCTCTATCCTAATCCCTTGAAATATTTGAGCAAATATTTTATGCTCAACAGCTTTCGGCACAAACTCACTTAAAACTTGTTTTAATTCAAAACTTGTTTTAATTTTTTTCTCTGAACGCGTCTCTACTATTTTTTTTGCAATTGCTCTTGCATTTCGCAATTCGCCGTACTGAAACAAAACGTCACTGAGTTTTTTTTCATCATAAAAATTAACGACTTCAAAAGCCGATAATTTCCCTGCTTGATTCATTCTCATATCGAGGTCAGCATCAAACCGAGTTGAAAAACCTCGTTCAGCTTCATCAAATTGATGTGAAGACACACCTAAATCAGCTAAAACACCATCTACTTTTCTAATTCCATAAAACCTTAAATATCTTTTTATATACCTAAAATTTTGTGGTATTAATGTAAATCGCTCATCATCAATACTATTTTGTTTTGCATCTTCATCTTGGTCAAAGGCAAAAAGTTTACCGTATGCATTTAACCTGTTTAATATTTCTTTTGAATGACCTCCTCCTCCAAAAGTTACATCAACATAAATACCATCTGGTTTTATGTTTAAACCATCAATACTTTCTTTTAATAAAACAGGATTATGATACATCATCTTCTATATCTGCTACATTACCCATTACTTCTTCTGCCAAATCAGCAAAATCAACTGCTGCGTCATCAATCGCTTTTTCATAGTTATCTTTATCCCAAACTTCAATAATATTAACTGCCGAAGAAAGCACTACATTTTTTGTAATTCCAGCAAAAATTTGTAAATCTTTTGGGATTAATAATCTACCCGAACCATCTAACTCAATAATTTTTACACCTGCTGTAAAACGGCGAATGAAATCATTATTTTTTTTGATAAATCTGTTTAGCTTATTTACTTTTTTCATTAAAGTATTCCATTCAGACATTGGGTACAGCTCTAAGCACGGCTGAAAAACGGATCGTTTTAACACAAAACCTTCTTGTAGTATTGGAGATAGCTGTTTTTTCAACGCAGAAGAAAGCACTAATCTTCCTTTTGCATCGGCTTTACACTCGTATGTTCCAATTAAATTTACCATTGTGTATTTGTGTGTATTCAAAAATATAAATTTTTTCCCACAAAACCCCACTTTAACCCACTTTGTTGATAACTTTTATTCAAATAGTTATATTTCTCTTTATTTTTTTGACATTCAGCTAGTTAATTTTTAAATTTCGAGTACTTTAAAAATATATTTATTACAGAAAAAAAAGTTACCTTTGTAGTTAGTTTATAAAGTTCGTTTTTAATGAGTAGCAATATTATAAAAGAAGGAAAATTTAGTTATGTAGAGGCTGGTGAAGGGCAACCTATAATTGTACTTCACGGACTTATGGGAGCTTTAAGTAATTTTGACGGTGTGTTAAATTATTTTTCTAATAATGGATATAAAGTTATCATACCTGAATTACCAATTTATAAATTACCCCTTTTAAAAACCAATGTTAAAAATATTTCTAAGTTCTTAAAAGAATTTATGATTTATAAAAATATTGATAAGGCTATTTTACTTGGAAATTCTTTAGGAGGGCATATTGCATTGTATTTTACCAAATTAAATTTAAAAAATGTTTCAGGTCTCGTACTTGCTGGAAGCTCTGGTTTATACGAAAAATCTTTGGGAGATACTTACCCTAAAAGAGGGAACTACGAGTATATTAAAAAGAAGACTGAAGAAGTTTTTTACGATCCTAAAATAGCAACAAAAGAGGTTGTTGATGAAGTTTTTTCGTCTGTAAATGACCGAAGCAGAGTTATAAAAACATTGGCTATCGCTAAAAGTGCTATTCGCCATAATATGGCAAAAGATTTACCAAAAATGGATATTCCTGTTTGTTTAATTTGGGGTAAAAATGATAGTGTAACACCGCCTGAAGTTGCTGAAGATTTTGAAAAATTATTACCCGATGCAAACCTTTATTGGATTGATAAATGTGGCCATGCTCCTATGATGGAACACCCAGATGAATTTAATAAAATTCTTGAAAATTGGTTAAAAGAACGAAAGCTCTAAGCAATGAAAATTAAAAGCGCTGATTTTATAATTAGCAATACTGATGTTTCTAAATGTCCGAAAGAACAATTACCCGAATATGCTTTTATTGGCCGTTCTAATGTAGGAAAGTCTTCGTTAATAAATATGTTAACCGGTAGAAACAAGCTTGCTAAAACTTCAGGAAGACCAGGTAAAACACAACTTATCAACCATTTTAAAATAAACAACAATTGGTTTTTAGTAGATTTACCAGGCTATGGTTATGCTAAAGTTTCTAAATCTATAAAAAGAACATTTCAAAGTTTTATAAAAAATTATTTTTTACAACGCGAACAATTAATTTGTACTTTTGTTTTAATTGATTCTCGCTTGGAACCTCAAAAAATAGACTTAGAATTTATGGAGTTTTTAGGCGAAAAAGAAATCCCTTTTGTCATTATTTTTACTAAAAGTGATAAATTAAAATTGAACGAATTAAATAAAAACATTCAATTTTATAAAAAGAAAATGACTAGTACCGTTTGGGAAGAAATGCCTCCTTTTTTTATAACCTCAGCCACAAACTCAACTGGAAAAGATGAAGTTTTAAACTATATTGATGAAATAAATAAGCAATTAGTTCAAAAAACCTAAAAATGGGTTCAACTAAAAATA
>JAMOMG010000272.1 GCA_027068695.1 Flavobacteriaceae bacterium | reverse complement strand
ATTTCTATCGAAAAGTAGGGTTTAAAAAAGCAGGAAACACTCAATCAATGTGGATTTATAAAGGAAACGAACACTAAAGAAATAAAATATGATTGCACGAATTTGGTACGGAAAAACAAAAATTGAGGATTTTGAAAAATATACTGAATTTATGAAGTTCAAAGCAATTCCAGATTATCAGAAAACAGAAGGTTTTATAAAATTGACATTTTTAAGGAAAGAAGATGGGAATATTGGACATTTTAAATTAATCACATTTTGGAAAAATATTGAAGTCATTAAAAATTTTGCAGGGGAGGATTATGAAAAAGCAAAATACTATTCTGAAGATAAAAAATTCTTATTAGAATTCGAAGAAAAAGTAACGCATTATGAGGTGTTTGCAGAATAAAGCCGAACGCATAACACAGGGTTGGGTATGATTCATTGCTAGGTATGGTTAAAGTCCGACAAGCTTTCTGTATATTTAACCTGATTTCTAACCTGAAAATCCTAGCGAATTTTTAGCAACGAAATCATAACCCAAAACCATTTACAAAAGTATAATTTAAAAAAGGTAATTAGTTGAGAATACAAACAAAATTATTTAAGTCCATCCCACTCATTAAAAAACTGTTTGAGAAACGCTTCCATATATTGGTGACGTTCTTCGGCAATTTTTTTGCCAGTTCGCGTATTCATTTTGTCTTTTAATAACAACAATTTTTCATAAAAATGATTAATAGTAGGCGCTTTAGAGTTTTTATATTCCTCTTTTGTCATATTTAAATTTGGAGGAATAGCAGGATTATACAATTGCCTATTTTTAAAACCTCCATAATTAAAACAGCGTGCAATACCAACAGCACCAATAGCATCTAACCTATCTGCATCTTGTAGTACATCTAATTCAGGAGAAGTAAAACTTTGTTTAAAATTACCACCTTTAAAAGAAATATTTGAGATGATATTTTCAATATGTACAATAACAGAATTTTCAACAAATTGACTTTCTAAAAATTTACGAGCTATTTTCGGACCAATGGTTTCATCTCCATCATAAAATTTTGAATCGGCAATATCATGTAGTAAAGCCCCTAATTCAACAATAAATAAATTAACATTTTCATGTTGAGCTATTAACTTGGAGTTATTCCAAACACGCAATATATGAAACCAGTCATGGCCGCCTTCAGCATTTTTTAAGGTGGCTTTAACAAAGGTTTCTGTATTGGAAATTATTTGTTGTTTATCCATTTTCTAAAAATAAAAAATCCGCTTCAATTTAAAGCGGATTTAAAAATATATTTTTTAAGTTTTTATTAATAAACTGCAGTACACTTTCCATTAACACAAGTAAGTTCTGTAGGTGGTAATACAACAGAACAATCAGAAATAATATTCCATTTTATATTAAAAGCGGCTTCCTTTTTGTTATAAGCAGCTACTTTTTCTTTTAGCAATCCAACATTAATAGAAGTATTAAAGACTAAATAACTCCATGGACCTCCACAAGGTTTACTACCAAAGGCAATAAAATTACAAGTCGTATTTTCAGTACAAGTTTCTTTAGAAACTAATAGTTCAATTTCTTCTTTTAAATTGTTTAATTCAAGTCGCTCTTCTTCTTCCAGGCTAATTTCAGAATTAGTAGAGCAACTTATGGTTGCTAATATTACAATTGTTTTCAATATGTGTTTAAAAGCTTTCATATTTTTTTAATTACTCACAAAAAATTAATAAAAGATAATAATTTAGCAGTACTCTTCATAAGCACCAGCTAAATTTGAAGCAATAGCCTCAGCAGGTCTTCCTTCAATATGGTGGCGCTCTAGCATATGAACCAATACACCATCTTTAAATAATGCAATTGAAGGTGATGACGGAGGAAAAGGAACCATATTTTCACGTGCTTTTGCTGTAGCATCAGTGTCTACTCCTGCAAAAACGGTTACCAAATTAGTAGGCGTTTTATCATATTGTAAAGAAAGAACTGCTCCAGGACGAGCTGTACCTGCAGCACAACCACAAACCGAGTTTACAACAACTAACGTTGTTCCTTCTTTTTTTAAAGCTTCTTCTACTTCTTGAGCTGTATGAAGTGACGTAAAACCTACATTTTCTAGCTCTTCTTGCATTGGTTTTACCAATTCAGGTGGATACATATTTTTATTTTTTTAGTTACATTAAATTTAGGGTACAAACCTACATAATTTTTTTGTTTTGAAATTAGTTAAAAAAACAAAAACTCTCAAAAGAACCACGTTTACAAATAATTATAAATATTTTAACAACTGTAACAAACATTAACAGAAAGGATACTAACAATTAGATGTATATTTGAAAATTAAAAAATAAATATGGCAAATTTTATTAAATGGCTTGGTGCTGGCTTAGGATTTACCTTAGGCGGACCTATTGGAAGTATTTTAGGTTACGCTGTTGGAAATTTAATTGATGGCTTTACAAAAGGAGATGTTGAAAGAGCTAGAGCATATAAAAATACTAGTAAAACTAGTCAGTCAGGTGATTTTGAAATTAGTTTGCTGCTTTTATCTTCTGTAGTAATTAAAGCCGATGGTAAAGTAGACCAAAGAGAATTATCTTATGTAAGAAATCATTTCATAAAAATGTATGGAGAGCAAAGAGCTCATAATGCATTTAAATTATTTAAGGGGTTTATAAAAAATAATAAAATTTCTACAAGGCAAGTTTGCCTACAAATTAGACAAAATTTAACGCATGCTTCACGATTGCAATTAATTCATTTTTTATTTGGTATTGCTAAATCTGATGGTTTTGTTAACGAAGCTGAAGTAAATTCAATTAAAACAATTGCAGGTTATTTATTTATAAACCAATATGATTTTGAATCTATAAAAGCAATGTTTTACAGTAGTTCTGAAAGTGCATATCAAATTTTGGGAATTGATAAAACTGCAAGCAATGAAGAAATTAAACTTGCATATAGAAAAATGGTAAAAAAATACCATCCAGATAAACTACAACATTTGGGAGAAGAACATGTTAGAGGAGCTGAAGAAAAGTTTAGACAAGTTCAAAAGGCATATGAAAATTTACAAAAAGAACGAAAAATGTTGTAACCTATAAGACTTTAGGT
>JAMOMG010000271.1 GCA_027068695.1 Flavobacteriaceae bacterium | reverse complement strand
AATGGATTACCAGGGATTCATCACGTAATGGCACGTGCAATTAAAGATATTTTTTGTAGGTATAAAACCCTACAAGGTTTTCAGGTTAAACGTAAAGCAGGTTGGGATACTCATGGGTTACCAATTGAATTGGGCGTTGAAAAAGAATTAGGAATTACCAAAGAAGATATTGGTAAAAAAATTACTGTTGAAGAATATAATGAAGCTTGTAAAAAAGCGGTAATGCGCTATACCGATGTTTGGGAAGATTTAACACGCCGAATGGGGCATTGGGTAGATATGCATGACCCGTATGTAACGTACAAACCAAAATATATGGAAACGGTTTGGTGGTTGTTAGCTCAATTATATAAAAAAGGATTAATTTATAAAGGTTATACAATACAACCGTATTCACCTAAAGCAGGTACGGGTTTAAGTTCACATGAATTAAATCAGCCGGGAACTTACCAAGATGTAACAGATACTACAGTTGTTGCACAATTTAAAGCGGTAAAAAACACATTACCTGATTTTTTACAAGAAGTAGATGGCAATATTTACTTTTTAGCTTGGACAACTACTCCTTGGACCTTACCTTCAAATACCGCATTAACCGTTGGTAAAAAAATAGATTACGTTGTTGTGAAATCGTTCAACCAGTATACATTTAAGCCTATCAATGTAATTTTAGCTAAAAACTTAGTTGAAAAGCAATTTTCAAAAAAATTCTTTGCCGTTGAAAAAGAAACACAACTTTTAGAATATAAAGAGAATGATAAAAAAATTCCATACTTCGTAGTAAAAGAGTTTAAGGGAGCAGATTTTTTAGAGTCTAAATATGAGCAGTTAATGCCTTATGCACTTCCATATCAAAATCCTGAAAATGCATTTAGAGTAATTGCTGGTGATTTTGTAACTACTGAAGATGGTACTGGAATTGTGCATACCGCTCCAACATTTGGTGCAGATGATGCCATGGTTGCTAAAAAAGCAACTCCTGAAATTCCTCCAATGCTCGTATTGGACGATAATGGAAACCCAGTACCTTTGGTTAATTTACAAGGAAAATTCACCAAGCATATGAAAGAATATGCAGGGAAATATGTAAAAAATGAATATTATGTAGATGAACCAGCACCTGAACGTTCTCTTGATGTTGAAATTGCTATTCAGTTAAAAGAAGAAAATAAAGCATTCCATGTTGAAAAGTATCGTCACAGTTATCCACATTGTTGGAGAACAGATAAACCGATATTATATTACCCATTAGATTCTTGGTTTATAAAGGTAACTGATAAACGAGACAGAATGTTTGAATTGAATGAGACTATTAATTGGAAACCAAAATCAACAGGCGAAGGTCGCTTTGGAAACTGGTTAAAAAATGCAAATGATTGGAACCTATCTCGTTCTCGTTATTGGGGAATACCTTTGCCTATTTGGAGAACAGAAGATGGCACCGAAGAAATTATAATTAGTTCTGTTTCAGAATTAAAGGATGAAATGAAAAAAGCTATTGAAGCTGGTTTTATGAAGAAAGATATTTTTGCTGATTTTGAAGTTGGAAATATGAGTGAAGAAAACTATGATAAAATTGATTTGCATAAAAATGTGGTTGATAGTATTACATTAGTCTCTCCTTCAGGACAACCAATGAAACGAGAATCAGATTTAATTGATGTTTGGTTTGATTCAGGCTCTATGCCATATGCACAATGGCATTATCCTTTTGAAAATAAAGAATTAATAGATGAAAAGAAATTCTATCCAGCTGATTTTATTGCAGAAGGGGTTGATCAAACTCGAGGGTGGTTTTATACCTTGCATGCAATTGGAACGATGGTTTTTGATTCAGTAGCTTATAAAAATGTAGTGTCTAACGGATTGGTTTTAGACAAGGGTGGTAAAAAAATGTCGAAACGTTTAGGAAATGCTGTAGATCCATTTGAAACAATGGATAAATACGGAGCAGATGCTACACGATGGTATATGATTTCAAATGCAAATCCTTGGGATAATTTAAAATTTGATATTGAAGGTATTGACGAAGTTAGACGTAAATTTTTTGGGACGTTGTACAATACCTATTCCTTCTTTTCTTTGTATGCAAACTTAGATGGATTTACGTATGCTGAAGATGAAATAGCAATAGAAAAAAGGCCTGAAATAGATCGTTGGGTTTTATCTGAATTAAATACATTAATAAAGAATGTTGAAAAATTTTACGAAGAATATGAACCTACTAGAGCAGCAAGAGCCATACAAGATTTTGTTTCAGAAAATGTAAGTAATTGGTTTGTACGTTTGAGTAGAAGGCGCTTTTGGAAAGGAGAATACGGACAAGATAAAATTTCAGCTTACCAAACATTGTATACGTGCATGGTTACAGTTGCTAAATTAGCATCACCAATTGCTCCATTTTTTATGGATAACCTTTACAAAGATTTAACAAGCGTTTCGGGAAAAGAAAATTTTGAATCTATACATTTAACTACTTTTCCAACGTATGATAAAAATTTGGTTGATAGCAAACTAGAACATAAAATGCAGCAAGCTCAAAAAATATCATCTATGGTTTTGTCATTGCGTAAAAAAGAAATGATTAAAGTACGCCAGCCATTACAAAGAATTATGATTCCCGTATTGAACAACGAAGAAAGGGAAGAAATTTTAGCTGTTGAAAACTTAATAAAATCAGAAGTAAATGTAAAAGAAATTGAGTTAATTGATGATGCTTCAGGTATATTGGTAAAAACAATAAAACCAAATTTTAAAGTACTTGGCCCTAAGTTTGGAAAAGATATGAGGTTGGTGGCTCAAGCAATTCAAAATTTAACTCAAGATGATATTGCAATAGTTGAAAAACAAGGGGAAATTTCTATAGAAATAGCAGGAAATATTGTAAATTTAACCATTGCGGAAGTTGAAATTACATCACAGGACATAGAAGGATGGTTAGTAGCAAATCAAGGAAATTTAACCGTGGCTTTAGATGTTACAATTACAGATGATTTGCGTAAAGAAGGAAATGCAAGAGAGTTGGTAAACAGAGTTCAAAACTTACGTAAAGAATCAGGATTAGATGTTACTGATAAAATTAAGCTAGTTATCCAAAAAAATGATATATTAGAGCAATCAATTTTAGCAAATGAACAATATATTAAAGAAGAAACGTTAACAAAAGAATTGGTATTTGAAGAGATGATAGAAAATGGTATTGAAATTGTGTTTGACAATGTAAATACGAAGATATTAATTGAAAAAATATAGGTTTATGAATGAAAATAATAGATATTCCGACAAAGACTTAGCTGAATTTAAAGAAATAATTCTAAAAAAGATAAGTCATGCTGAAGAAGATTTAGCATTGATAAAAAGCGCGTTTAAAAATGATAGTAATAATGGGACTGACGATACTTCACCTACATTTAAAGCTTTTGAAGAAGGATCAGAAACGATGTCTAAAGAAGCAAATGTACAATTAGCAATTCGTCAAGAGAAATTTATAAGAGACCTAAAAAATGCCCTGTTGCGCATTGAAAACAAAACATATGGTATTTGTCGTGTTACAGGCAAATTAATTCAAAAAGAACGATTAAAGTTGGTGCCACATGCAACACTTAGCATTGAAGCCAAAAGAATGCAACAATAATCAATCTAAAATAAACTATAAGAAAAGAGTAGGACTTTAAGTATAAGCAAATAGCTTAAGGTCATACTCTTTTTTGACAAC
>JAMOMG010000270.1 GCA_027068695.1 Flavobacteriaceae bacterium | reverse complement strand
CGTACAACGACAAAATTTAAGCAATGAATTATATACATTGTTGTACATAGTTTTTATTCAAAAATATGTTTCCAAATCTTTCCTCGATAACCAGTAATTAACCCATAGTTATTGTACAGGTCAACATCTTTACTATACTCAAAATTATTAAAATTAAATTTATTAATCCAATTTTTTCCTCCATCATAAGTTTCATATATAACACTATATCTTTGATTTCCATTCTCTTCATAATTTATTCCTATTCCTTTATTTTTATTAATGAAATGAAAGTATTTGATATATTGATTTCCAGCTTTTATCCAATTACTACTTGTAATATTATTTGCAAAAAAAATATTTTCTTCATTTTTATAATTATTATTGACATTATTTGAGATATATGCTTGTGATTCATCTAATAGTTGGACATCCCAAGTCCACGTATCAAAAATGGAATAACTGAATATATTATTTATTCTCTGTAATAAAATTGATTTCCCATTAGAGCTGTTTTCTCCTGCAGCAATTAAATTATTATTATAAAAACTAAAAGCATTAAAAGAAAAGTCACTACCAGCAGTACTAGTTGAAGAATTATATATTAAATCAAAATTATTATTGTCATTTGTTTGGTATATTTCTCCATCATTACCTATTAAATAACCATCTGTTGGAGAAGAAAAATAAATATTAAGTATTGGAGAATAAGAAAAACCCTTTTCAAAAATTTTATTAAAAGTATTGCCTCCATCTTGAGTGTGATAAAGCGTAAAATTATTATTATAATTTTCTCCAACCCAACCATTATTATCATCTAAAAAAAACATGTTTGATCCTATGTAAGACCCAAAATCTTTAATCATTTTCCAATTGTAGCCACCATCAGTTGTTTTGTATAACTTAGCTTCTGCTGCTACAAAAGCAGTTTTCTCACTGACTATTTTCACACAATTAACATCATCATGTTGGAAATTAAACTTTAGTGGAAAAGTCCCAATTAGGTTTAATGAAGTTGAATTTATTATCGAATTATTTTGATAAGCAAATAACTCAAAAACCTCATTAGTTAGTGTAGGAACAATAATTTTAACTTCTTCGGAATTCCTTTCAAAAGGAGACATATTTGGTAGGTTATCAAGTATATCATCAATAGTTTTAAACTTAAAACTTGTAATTTTGTCTAAATTTTTACCTTTCAAAATTATTGTGTCTCCAATTCTTACTTTTTTTTTGGTAACCTCTACTATTTCTATCTCATTAGATATAGTATTGTCAGATTCTTCATCAGTTTGATTAGAACAAGAGAATAGGATTAAGGTAATAATAAATGTAAGTGTGTATTTCATAGGTTTATTTAAATTATGTACAACGGT
>JAMOMG010000269.1 GCA_027068695.1 Flavobacteriaceae bacterium | reverse complement strand
CTTTTTATAAATATGTAGCATCACGTAGTGGAAATTCATACGAAAGTGTAGAAAAACTATTTCAGTTTTGTGAACAAATTCACTTAAAAAATCAAATCACAAGTGATGAACTTGTGAAACTAAATAAAATGATTGAAAAATTTAAAAAAACAATTCAATATGGAAAATAACGATTTGAATTTTGACAGTAGAGTTGATTTGGAAAAGCTAAAAAATGCCGTAATTCAAATTAAAGAAGAATTAGGTAAAATTATTGTTGGTCAAGAAGATTTTATAGAGTTACTTATTGTTGCTTTATTGGCTGATGGTCATGTATTAATTGAAGGTGTGCCTGGCGTTGCTAAAACCATTACAGCCAAATTACTGGCAAAAACAATTGATACAGGTTTTAGCAGACTTCAATTTACACCAGATTTAATGCCTAGTGACGTGTTGGGAACTTCAATTTTGAATATGAAAACTACTGAATTTGAATTTAAAGAGGGTCCTATATTTTCAAACTTAGTTTTAATTGATGAAATTAATAGAGCACCAGCGAAAACACAAGCTGCATTGTTTGAGGTTATGGAAGAAAGACAAATTTCAATTGATGGAAATACGTATAAAATGAAACCTCCGTTTATGGTGTTAGCAACTCAAAATCCAATTGAACATGAAGGAACTTATGCTTTGCCAGAAGCACAATTAGATCGATTTTTGTTTAAAATTGATGTTGGCTACCCAAATTTAGAAGAAGAAATCATGATTATTAAAACACATCAGGATAGAAAAGGGATATTGCCTCAAACATTGATTTCGGCATTGCTTTCTGAAACAGATCTTTTAGATTATAAAAATAAGATTTTTGAAGTATTGGTTGAAGAAAAAATAATGAAGTATATAGCTCAATTAATTACGAAAACAAGAAATCATCCACATTTATATTTAGGAGGATCTCCAAGAGCAAGTATCGCAGTTTTGAATGCTTCAAAAGCATTTGCAGCAATAAATGGGAGAGATTTTGTAATTCCTGAAGATATTAAAAAAGTTGTTTCACCTATTTTACGTCATAGAATAATTGTAACTCCCGAGCGTGAAATGGAAGGTATGACCGCTGATAAAGTGATTGATATGATTGTACAATCTGTTGAGGTGCCAAGATAATATTTAAAAGAATTGTACATTGAAATTAATTAGAAACTTATATATACACGAACGTTTTTTTATTTATGTAGCTGTAATAGCTATTACATTTCTAATGTCGTTTTGGTTTCCAATTTTGTATTCAGTTGCATGGCTTTTGGTTGTTGTTTTAATTGTTTTTTTTACGATTGATATTTACGTACTTTTTAGTGTAAATAAAGGAATTGAGGCTCGAAGAATTTTAACTGAAAAATTTTCAAATTCTGATGAAAATCCAATTCCCATTACAATACAAAATAACTATCAATTTAGAATTGAAGCTAGCATAATAGATGAACTTCCGTTTCAATTTCAAAAAAGAGATTTAGAAGAGAAAGCATTTATAAATCCTCAATGTGTTTGGGAGTTTGAGTATAGCGTAAGACCGGTTGAGCGAGGTGAATATTACTTTGGGAAACTTAATGTATATATTTCAACTTTTTTTAGAATAGTTTCGAGGAGATATAAGTTTCAGGAAAATGAAATGGTTGCAGTATACCCTTCATATATTCAAATGAAAAAATATGAATTTTTGGCAATGAGTAATCGTTTAACGGAATTTGGATTGAAAAAGATTAGACGAATAGGGCATACCTTAGAATTTGAGCAAATTAAAAATTATATTACAGGTGATGATGTTAGAACAATTAATTGGAAAGCAACTGCAAAACGTTCACAGTTAATGGTTAATCAGTATCAAGATGAAAAATCACAACCCATTTACTCTATTATAGATTTAGGAAGGGTAATGAAAATGCCTTTTGAAGAGTTAAAATTAATTGACTATGCGATAAATGCTACGTTGGCATTTTCAAATATTGCACTTAAAAAAAATGATAAAGCAGGTTTGTTAACTTTTTCGAAAAGAGTAGATACTATTGTTGCGGCAAGCAATAAAAAAACGCATTTAAACACTATTAACGAAGCACTATACAACATTAACACTAAATATACCGATTCAGATTTTGGTTATCTATACGCTCTTATAAAACGTAAAATTACACAAAGAAGTTTGCTAATTTTATATACAAACTTTGAACATGTTTCGTCATTAAAACGTCAAATACCTTTTTTAAAAGCAATTGCCAAATACCACCTATTGGTAGTTGTATTTTTTGAAAATACAGAGTTGGATAGTTTGATAAATGAAAATGCAGAAGATTTACAAACGATTTATCACAAAACTATTGCAGAAAAGTTTGCTTATGAAAAAAGGCTTATTGTTAAGGAGCTTGAGAGTAAAGGTATTTATGGTATACTAACAAAGCCCCAAAACCTTACAGTAAACGTAATTAATAAATATTTAGAGTTTAAAGCCAAAGGTTTTATTTGATATGAAATTTAGCGGCCATTGCAGCACCAATAATGCCGGCTTCATTTTCAGCTTCAGCTTGAACGATAGGTACATCAATTTCAATTTGACTTTCAATTTTATCAAACTTTTTGCTTGCTCCTCCACCCACAATAATTAAATCGGGTGATAGCAGTAAATAAATATGCTTGAAGTATTTATGAAGTCTCTTTCCCCATTCTTTTCTACTTAAATTGTCCCTTTTTCTAGCAGAATTAGAGGCGTACTTTTCAAAAATTTCACCATTTTTATACAGCACATGTCCAAATTCAGTATTTGGTATTAGTTTACCATCTAAAAAAAGTCCAGAGCCTATACCTGTACCCAAAGTTATCATTACAACAGTTCCATGAACATTCTTTCCTGCTCCAAAATTAATTTCTGCTAGTCCGGCTGCATCTGCATCATTTGCAATATAGAATTCGTTACCAGTTTTTGTTTTAAAAAGTTCATCTACCTGAACTCCTTTCCAAGATGGGTGTAAATTTCCTCCAGATAAACATTTTCCATGTTGTAGCGGCGTAGGGAAACCGCAACCCACCAATCCGTCCCATTTAAAATAGTTTACCAATGCTAGAATAGTATTTGCAACGGCTTCTGGTGTTGCAGGATTTGGTGTTGGTATACGATGCCTTTCAGTTGTTAATTTTCCTGTTGCAATATTAACTAAAGCACCTTTAATCCCGGTACCTCCAATATCTATTCCTAATATTTCCATGCATTAAAGTTTAAGATACAATGTTATTGAAAATAAATTGAATAATAAATAGTTGAAGCTATTTTTATAACCTTTCTTCAATCCATTTTTTAAAGTCAGAGAAATTTTGTGGTGCAACACCATGCCCAACAGGGTATTCCCTATATGAATTTTTAATTTTTAATGTATTTAAAAATTCAGGGGCTTTTTTAGCCCATTCAACAGGAATTACCTGATCTACGTTTCCATGAGAAATAAAAAAATCTAAACCTGAATAATCTTTGCGGTTTATATCTTCTGGAAGTAATTCAGGATTTATATAACCACTTAAAGCTATTATTTTTTGCACTTTTTGTGGGTAATTTAAAGCTACGGCGTAACTTAAAATTGTTCCTTGACTAAAACCTAATAAAAATGTTTTATTGGGAGGTATATGATATCTTTCTTGAATTTCATCAATAAAAGTAGCTATTCTTTCTCTAGCTTCAATTGCTTCTGGAATATCAGAAAACTTACCTTGATTTGCTGTGAAATTTATGGTGTACCAGGCATAGCTTCCAAAACCTAAACTTTGTGGTGCTCTTGCACTAACAATTAGTATATTTTCAGGTAATTCTGTCGCAAATGAGAATAAATCTTCTTCATTACTACCATAACCGTGTAATAAAATTAATAATGATGTTTTCTCAGTTTGCTTATTTGGCTCTCGAACAATGTATTGTAGTGCTAATTCTTTCATAATTACATAATAAAAAAGTCGCGTTTTTAAGCGCGACTTCAAAAGTAATATTTTAAATATTTTTAAGCAATTCCTTTAAACCAGTCTTGAAATAAATCACCAACTAAAGGTACTTTTTTTTCTTCACCTTGAATGGCTCCAATAAAACCTATAATCCAAAGAACAAAGAGCCCCATACCAATAGCACCTGTTACCCAGTAACCTGCAAACCGACCAATAATAAATGAGTTCGCCAAAGAAAAAAGAGACAAACCTATCATTTGCCTAATATGAAAAGAAGCAAATGAGTTTTTCTTACCATTATTCATAATAAAAGCAATTAGTGTTCCAATCCAAGTGATATAACTAATAATTGCAGTTGTTTTTCCTTCGTTTACTGTTTGATTTTCCATTTATTTAAAATTAAAGTTTAAGTTATATGTAAAGGTAAATAAATTTATAGGATTAATTTATTTTTTGAGTAAATTCCGTATACTTTTCCATTCATTTTTTTAGTTAAAAATATAGCGTTTTTAGAAGTGGAAAGTATATTGTTTACAGTGAATGTATACTCAAAATTAGGGTTAAAAAGTGTCAAATTTGCTTTTTCCCCTTCAATAATTGGGAAGTTTTCAATTTTAAATCTACTCCTTGGGTTTGTTGTTAAACAGTTAATTAAGGTTTCTATTTCAATTACGTTATTTAAAACTCCAAATAAACTTTCAAGACCAATAGTTCCATATTTAGCATTTTGATATTCAACTTTTTTATGTTCAATATCAATAGGGTTATGATCGCTAGTTATTATATCTATAGTGCCATCATTAATTCCTTTAATTAGTGCTTTGGTATCTTTTAAAGTTCTCAAAGGAGGTAAAACTTTTGTGTTTGAATCAAATCTTATCAGTTCATCATCAGTCAGAACTAAATGGTGTGCAGCAACACTACAAGTTAC
>JAMOMG010000268.1 GCA_027068695.1 Flavobacteriaceae bacterium | reverse complement strand
TTATCAATAATTGTCGCAAATTTTAAGAGTAAATTCATTTGTTGAAATATTTTAATATAAGCATTTCAATAAGTAAAAATAGCATAGAAAATGCTAAAAACCATTTAAAAAGCCAATTCATTTGTTTCTGATTATTTATTTCATTAAAAAAATCATCAATAGATTTTATAATGATCATATTTTTATTGTTAATTGTTAAACTTTTTAAGTTCAAGTAGGTTAAATCACTTTCCTCTCTATTGTAATTAAAAGCTATTGTTTTTAAAAGGGTATTGTTACTTTTAATTTGGTAAAACCCACTTTGTAAATGAGTCCCTTGAATTTTAAGAGTTACTTTATTTTGTGAAATAGTTTGTAAAGGAATGAATTCTTGTGTTTTAGTTGACATTTTTAAAATGGCATCTTTTCCAACAGTAGTTTTTACATCAATGTTATTTTCTGAGGCTATCGTATAATATAATTGGTTGATTCTTAGATTTTTTTTAGCAAAATTGTAAAAAACAGGTACAATTAAGGGAGATTGTAAAAAGTTTGATATGTTGCTATTTAGAGGTGATGAAATCCAGTAAATGATTCCTTCTTTATTTTTTTTTGATGAAATAAAGGATGCATTATTAGCTAATTTTAGTACTGAAGAGCTATTTTTTAAATTGGCTTTATAATAAATTGTTGTTTTTGGATATTGAAAATTAGTTATCTTTTTTTCAAAAACATCATTTATTAACGGGTGCTCATAATTGATTGTTGTTATTTTGTATTCGTTTTCAATTTTTGAAGTTATCAAACCTAAATCCAACACTTTAAATATTTTATTATATGAATTAAGATTACTGTTTTTTGAAGGTATAATAACTAAAGTACCGCCATTTGTAGAAAAATTATACAAATCTTGTATCAATTCAGAAGGGATAACATCAATTTCATTGAGAATAATTAATTGTTGTTTTTGGATGTCGTTATAGCTTAATTTATGAAGTTGAACATGGGTGAAATTAAACTCAGTCTCTGTATAAATTTTTGATAAAAATTCAGATGAACTCCCGATAGAAAGCACATTCATTTTTTTAGGTTTTGAAATTGTAAAATAAAAATCGTTGTCAAATTCTAAAGAAGTATCTACGAGTGAAATTTTCCCGTTAAAATTCACGGAATTTGGTATGGTAAATTCAACTATTGAAATGGTTGAATTTTTAAATTTAGCAGTTGTTTTGCCAATTAATTTTGTATTGTTATAGAGTGATATAGGAACAGCAGAAGTATTATTTGAGGTGCTTTTAATTTGTACTTTAATAGTTATTTCTTTTAAGCTATTTCCTGTTGTGTAAATACTATCTATAAAAATATTTGTATTTTTTATAGGGTTAAGTTTTAGAAGAGATATAGGTGAGTTTACATTTGTAAAAATTGATTTTTTATTGTGATTAATACTCTGAAAATCAGATATTAACAATGTTTTATTTAAAGTTTTTATTTTGTATTTGTTTAACGTGTTTATTTTTAGTAAAACAGTGCTTAAATCTAATCTATTACTTGAATATTTAAGTGAAATAAGTTTGTTTTTTAAACTTTTTACAGATAAATCTTTAAAAATAGCATCATTGGTTATTAGCGAAATAGTATTGTTTGGATTGGTATTTTCTTTTATAATTTTTTGTGAGATACTTCTTAACAATTCCCCTTCATTACCTTTAGCCTGCATACTAAAAGAATTATCTAAATAAATGGTAGTGTTAAATTTTATTTGTGATGATAAATTTGAAAAATAGGGTTGTGCAAAAGCTACAATTAAGGAGGTTAATAATAGTAATCTTGTAATTAAAATTAACCATTTTTTTAGCCTTGTACTTTTACGAGTTTGTTGTTCAATATTTTTTAAAAATTGAACATTGGTAAAAGGGACTTTAACAAAACGTTGCAATTGAAAAAGGTGAACAATTATCGGGATGATAA
>JAMOMG010000267.1 GCA_027068695.1 Flavobacteriaceae bacterium | reverse complement strand
CCAAAGTCAATTTTCATTTTACCAGACTCTATATCTTGTCGTGCTTCTTGTTGTTTTTTAAGTTCAATTTCATACAATTGAGATTTTAACATTTGCAATGCTCTATCTCTGTTTTCGTGTTGTGAACGAGTTTCTGAACAGGAAATTTGAATTCCAGTAGGTTTGTGTGTTAATTGAACTTTTGTCTCAACTTTATTAACATTTTGACCTCCTGCACCACTTGAACGAGCAGTTATTATTTCAATGTCTGCAGGGTTAATAGTTATTTCAATGCTGTCATCAACCAGCGGATAAACATAAACCGAAGCAAAGCTAGTATGTCTTTTGGCATTGCTATCAAAGGGTGAAATTCGCACCAAACGATGTACGCCGTTTTCACCTTTTAAGTACCCAAAGGCAAATTCACCTTCAATTTCAAGTGTAACTGTTTTAATACCAACAACATCTCCAGCTTGAAAATTAAGTTCTTTAACTTTGTAGCCTTGTTTTTCACTCCACATTAAATACATACGCATTAGCATTTGAGCCCAATCGCAACTTTCTGTACCACCGGCACCAGCCGTAATTTGAAGAACTGCACTTAAGCTATCGCCTTCATCAGAAAGCATATTTTTAAACTCTAAATCTTCAATTAGGGAAATAGTTGTATTGTATATTTTTTCAATTTCTTTTTCAGATGCCTCACCTTGAGTATAAAAATCGAAAAGAATAGAAATATCTTCTAAATTAGTAGCTATTTTATGATAATCTTCAACCCATTTTTTCTTTGACCGAAGATTTTTCATTACCAATTCAGCCTCTTTTGGATTGTTCCAAAAATTTGGATTCGCAGTTTTTTCTTCTTCATTTGATATTTCAATTATTTTCTTGTCAATATCAAGGTAAGTTTTTAACTTGCCAATGCGTTCTTGTAATTTATTTATATGTTCGTTAGTTATCATTTCTTTATTTAAGAAATACAAAAATAACCTTTCATTTTTAAACTGTGCAAATAAATTAAATTGTGTTATAGTTTGTAAAAGGATTCGCTTTATTTTATTTTGAATTTATAATGTATAAATCTATAATTAAAGCAATCAACCGTTAAAATTTAAATGTATGAAACAATTATTATATGTTGTAGCTTTTATTTTTAGTATAAATATAACAGCTCATATAACAGCTCAATCTTTTGAGAAGACTAAAAATTATAGAAGTTACAATGGCTATTTTAATTTTTATTATGATACTTCAGAAGATAAAATATATTTAGAGGTTGATAAATTGAATATAGAATTTTTATATGTTGAAGCACTTGCAGCTGGTGTAGGGTCTAATGATATAGGATTAGATAGAGGACAGTTGGGTAAAAGAGTTGTTGTTAAATTTATAAAAGCAGGAAATAAATTATTACTAATTCAGCCTAATTTAAAATATAGGGCTATTACAAATAATACTCAAGAGAAAAAATCTGTAGAAGAGGCATTTGCACAGTCAGTATTATTTGGATTTGATATTGAAGAACAACAAAAAGGGCACTATTTAATTGATGTATCAACATTTTTTTTACGTGATGCCCATAGCGTTTCAAAAAGGTTGCAACAAACTAAGCAAGGTAATTATCAGTTAGATTTAAGTAAAAGTGCTTTTTATTTAGAAAGAACAAAAGCTTTTCCAAAAAATGTGGAGTTTGAAGCAATATTAACATTTAAAGGAGAAGCCAAAGGAGATTATATAAAAAGTGTTTCGCCAAATTCATCTTTGATAACCGTTCGTCAACATCATTCGTTTATTGAATTACCTGATAATAATTATAAAAAACGATTATTTGATCCTCGTTCAGGAGCTAACAGTATTTCTTTTTTAGATTATGCAACTTCAATTGAATCACCAATAAAAAAGAGGTACATAGTACGTCATAGGCTAGAAAAAAAAGAGCCTGAGGCTACAATTAGTGAAGCAAAAGAGCCCATAATTTATTATTTAGATAGAGGAACCCCAGAACCAGTACGTTCGGCATTATTAGAAGGTGGACGATGGTGGAATCAGGCTTTTGAAGCTATTGGATATAAAAATGCCTTTCAATTTAAAATGTTACCCAAAGGTGTAGACCCCTTAGATATTAGATACAATGTAGTTCAATGGGTACACAGATCTACAAGAGGATGGTCTTATGGAGCTAGTATTGTTGATCCTAGAACGGGTGAAATACTTAAAGGACATGTGAGTTTAGGTTCTTTAAGAATTAGACAAGATTATTTGATTGCTCAAGCATTGATGGGTGCTACTGATAAAACAGGAAATGAAAATCCACTACTACAAATGGCTTTGGCAAGAATACGCCAACTTTCAGTTCATGAAATAGGACATACATTAGGGTTTACTCATAATTTTGCATCAAGTTATAATAACAGAGCATCCGTAATGGATTATCCTCATCCGTATGTAAAATTAACCAATGGAAAAATAGATTTGTCAGATGCTTATGATACAGGAATAGGAGAATGGGATAAGGTTTCGGTAGCTTATTCTTATCAAGACTTTCCTAAAGAAGTTAATGAAAGTCAAGAATTGAATAAAATAATTCAACATGCTATTGAAAAAGGAATGTTATTTATTTCAGATAGTGATGCTAGAGCAAAAGGAGGAGCACATATTTATGCACACTTGTGGGATAATGGAACAAATGCAGCAAAGGAGTTAGATAGGATTTTGAAAGTTAGAGCTAAAGCAATTGGGAATTTTTCAGCTAAAAACATAAAGGAAGGCGAACCATATACGGTGTTAGAGGATGTATTTGTTCCGTTGTATTTTTTTCATAGATACCAAGTTGAAGCTACTTCTAAAATGATTGGAGGAATGGTATATTCTTATGCCGTAAAAGGAGATGGACAACTTATTGTAAAATCTGTAAATCCAAAACTAGAAAAAGAAGCGTTAAGTAGCTTGCTAAATTCTATAAGTGTAAAAACACTAAAAATACCTTTAAGGCTTACAGCTTTATTTCCTCCAAGAGCTTTTGGGTATAAAAGAAGTAGGGAATCATTCAAGTCGAAAAACGGTATTGCTTTTGATGCATTAAATGCTGCTTCAACGGCTACTGAATTGGTAATGCAATTATTATTTCATCCTGAAAGAGCTTCAAGAATGATTCAGCAAAAAGCCTTTTCTAAAAATCAATTAGGATTGGATGAATTAATAGATGCTGTAATTAATTCAACATTTAAAGTGAAATACGTTGATAGTTATGATAATGAAATTCAGCAAAGTATTAATAATGTAGCTTTGCAGGAATTATTAAAATTAGCATCTAATAAAAAAGCCTCTTTTCAGGCAAAATCTATAGCTCTTTATAAAATAAACATGTTAAAAGACTGGTTAAAAAATAATAAATCTGAGTGGTTAAACCCTATGTATAGAAGTGGTTATATTGCTGTCATAGATAACTATTTAAAAAATCCTGCACAATTTGAGGAAGATAAATCACCTAAAATACCTGATGGTTCGCCTATTGGAAGTATTAGATGTGATTTTAATTAACAAGTATAAACAAAAAACTAAATTAATTTTTTAAAAACTATGCAAATAAATTTAATTAGTGATACCGTAACAAAACCTACAGAGGGAATGTTAAAAGCTATGATGCATGCTGATGTTGGTGATGATGTATTTAAAACAGATCCAACAGTTAACAAATTACAAACTAAAATAGCGGAGATGTTTGGTATGGAAGCAGCGTTATTTTTCCCATCTGGAACTATGGCAAACCAAGCAGGAATTAAATTACATACGCAACCAGGTGATAAAATGTTTTGTGATAAATGGGCTCATGTATATAATTTTGAAGGTGGTGGACCTGCGTTTAATGCAGGAGTTACTTCGTATTTACTTGATGGTAAAAGAGGTATGTTTACCGCCAATCAATTAAAGGAAGCTGTTTCAGGAGGAAGATCAGATATTCACACACCATATTCTAGACTTGTTGCAATTGAAAACACAACCAATAAAGGAGGTGGAGCCTGTTGGGATTTTGAAGAAATTTTAAAAATTAAACAAATTTGTAATGAAAATAATTTAGCACTACACTTAGATGGAGCACGGCTATTTAATGCATTGGTAGCAAAAAAGGAAACACCAAAGCAATATGGTAAAGTTTTTGACACCATATCAATTTGTTTGTCAAAAGGGTTGGGAGCACCTGTTGGATCATTATTATTAGGGACAACAGAGCACATAGAGAAAGCTTTAAGAATTCGAAAATTATTTGGAGGAGCTATGCGTCAAGTAGGATATTTGGCTGCAGCAGGAATTTATGCCTTAGATAACCATATAGAAAGATTGGCTATCGATCATACAAGAGCTAAAATAATAGGCGTAGCACTTCAAAATTGCGAATTAATTAAATATGTAGAGCCAATTGAAACAAATATTATTATATTTAATGTTATAGATTCAATTAATGAAGAAGGGTTTATAAGTAGATTAAAAGATGCAGGTATTTCACTTATTTCAATGGGTCAGGGTAAATTACGTATGGTAACACATCTAGATTTTACTGAGGAAATGCTAGAAAGCGTAGTACATACTTTAGAAAATATATAAAAACAAACTAAATAATTATGAGATTTAATAAAACGTTATTGATAACCCTTTTTTTAGGATTAGGAGCTTTAGGATATTCACAATCTAAAATTGACAAAATTTTAATTGAAATTTCAACAGCAACATCAGCTAAAAATATAGAGAATGATATTAAAACATTGGTAAATTTTGGTACTCGTCATACATTATCCGATACTGTTTCTAATACTAGAGGAATTGGTGCTGCTCGTAGATGGGTAAAATCTAATTTTGAAAAAACTTCCAAAAATTGTAATAATTGTTTAGAGGTTCAATATTTAGGGGATGTAGTGAAAGCAGATGGAAGACGGATAATTACAGATACTAAAGTAGTAAATGTATTGGCAATTCAACGAGGGACCAAATATCCAAATAGCTATGTAATTATGTCGGGAGATATTGATTCTCGTGTTTCCAATCCTAATAATTACACCTCTATTTCTCCAGGAGCAAATGACAATGCAACAGGATTGGCGGGAACCTTAGAAGCAGCTAGAGTTTTAAGTAAATATAAATTTCCTGTTTCAATAATATATGTAGGACTTTCAGGTGAGGAACAAGGATTATACGGAGGGAAAATTATGGCCAAATATGCTAAAGATAATGGATGGAATATTATTGCAGTTTTAAATAATGATATGATTGGAAATATTGAAGGGATTGATGGGGTTATTGATAACAGTACATTTCGTGTCTTTTCTGAAGCAATTTCAATGAAAACTAGCGATAAAGAACGTAATAGTATGCGTTATTTTGGAGGTGAAGTAGATGGGCCTTCGCGTCAGTTAGCCAGATATGTTGCAAATTTAGCAACTAATTATATGACTAATTTAAAGCCTATGATGGTGTATAGGCTTGATAGATTTGGTAGAGGAGGTCACCATAGACCTTTTAATGATGAAGGTTTTACAGGGGTTAGAATTATGGAAACACATGAAAATTACAATCGTCAGCACCAAGATATTAGAGTTGAAAATGGAATTAAATATGGAGATGTAATTGAGGGTGTTAATTTTGATTATGTTGCGAAATTAACAGCAGTTAATTGTTTAACACTTGCTTCTCTGGCTTCTGCACCTTTAGCACCTAATAATGTAATGATAGCAGGTGCGGTTCAACCTTCAACAAGATTAAAATGGGATAAGGTTGATGATGAAAACGTAATTGGTTATAAAGTTTATTGGAGAGATACAACTTCTCCTCAATGGCAATTTAGCAGGTTTGTTGGGAAGACTACAGATTATACACTAAAAAACATCGTGATAGATAATTATTTATTTGGTGTAGCTAGTGTAAGTAAAAATGGAGCAGAAAGTTTAATTCAATTTCCTCGTAAATTAATTCCAAGAGGAATGTAATTTTTGAAGATTAGTTTCGACTTACATCAGAAATAATAACAACATGAGAAAATCAATACTTATTGTAATTGTTTTTGCTGTTACAGTTAATAATTTATATAGTCAATCTTCTTACAGCAAAAAATTAAAAATGTCAAACAATATAGAAATAGCAACTTTATCAAATGGTTGTTTTTGGTGTACCGAGGCAATTTTCCAGCGCTTAAAAGGTGTAAATAAAATAACTTCAGGGTATACAGGGGGAACTATTAAAAACCCTACTTATAGAGAAGTTACTACAGGTAGAACGGGCCATGCAGAAGCTATTCAAATTGTATTTGACCCTACAATTATAACATTTCAAGAAATTTTAGATGTTTTTTTTAGTACCCATGACCCAACAACATTGAACAAACAAGGTTATGATAGAGGAACACAATACAGATCAGCCATTTTTTACCATTCAAATAAGCAAAAAGAAGTTGCTGAACATTTTATAAAAGCACTAACAGAAGCCAGCGTATTTGAAGACCCAATTGTTACAGAAATAACAAAATTTGATACTTTTTACAAGGCAGAGGAATACCATCAGAATTATTATAACAATAACAAAACACAGGGTTATTGTACTGCTGTAATAAATCCTAAATTAGAGAAGTTTATAAAAAAGTATAAAGCCAAATTAAAAGAATAATGTTAATAGTTATTAAATGGTTATTTGTCAAATGACTGTATAGTAAGTTGTTATGAAAAAAAAGTATAAATTATTGTTGTTAAGTGTTCTTTTTGACGGTGTAGGGATGCTTTCTTTTGTAATTCCGTTTGTTGGTGAATTTTCAGATGTTATTTGGGCGCCACTTTCAGCATATTTAATTTACAATATGTACCACGGTATAGAGGGGAAAATAGGAAGTTTAGTTTCTTTTGTAGAAGAAGCGGGTATTTTTGGTACTGACTTTTTACCAACATTTACTTTAACTTGGGTATATAAATATTTAATTAAAAAAGAGTAATTTTTTTAAACTATA
>JAMOMG010000266.1 GCA_027068695.1 Flavobacteriaceae bacterium | reverse complement strand
CTGGAGGTACCACAAAAAAACCCGAACAATTGTTCGGGTTTTTTTATTTAAAATTTGTATTATAAATCTGTTTCTAAATCTACATCGTCTATTTTTATATCTTCAACAATTTCAGGAGGCAGTATTTCCTCCTCTTCATGACTCTCCATACTATCAACCAACTCGTCACTTATCTTCACTAAGTAAATAGCATCGTTTGTTGAAACCTCAACAGCTTCAACATATTTCCCTTTGTGATTTGTAAATTTAATAATATCTCTAATACCGTATCCATCTGGAAATTTTTCAACCAGTAAATCTAAAATTTCAGGAGTTAATTTTTTGTAGTCTACAATTATTCTGTTCAAAGCAAATTGGTTTTAATAAATATTATAAGTTCAAATATAAAAAAAAATATTAACCAATACTTATTTCAGTATTCAAAATTAAATATATTATAACCACTTAAAAAATAACACTTTAAACATTCTAAAACTAAAAAATACTTAATTTACTAATTGAATTAAAGCATTTTCAACGTGTTTATCTCCATTTCTGTAAGATGCCTCCAATGACCTCTTGGTAAATCTTTTTTTGTTAAACCCGCAAAAATTACACGATCCAATTTAACTACACTATAATTAAAATGTTCAAAAATTCTTCGTACAATCCTGTTTCTTCCTGAATGAATTTTAACTCCTACTTCACTTTTAGGTTGATTAATTATATACGAAATTTCATCAACCAAAACTCTTTTCTCATCCAATATAAATCCTTCTGCAATTTTTTGCATATCACGCATTGACAGTTTTTTATCAAGTGAAGCATGATATAATTTTTGGATGTTATGTTTAGGATGTGTTAATTTTTTTGCCAATTCCCCATCATTCGTAAACAGTAACAACCCTGTGGTGTTTCTATCTAATCTACCAACTGGATAAATACGTTCTTTTGAAGCGTTTGCCACTAGTTCCATTACGGTTTTACGCCCTCTATCATCATCCATTGTTGTTATAAAATTCTTGGGCTTATTTAGCAATACATAGCGTTTCTTTTCAGGACTTATTAAACTTCCATCAAACCTAACTTCATCTGTGGGTGAAACTTTAAACCCCATTTCAGTTACTATTTTACCATTTACTGAAGCACTTCCAGATTTTATATAAACATCAGCTTCTCTGCGAGAACAAATACCTGAATTTGAAATATATTTATTTAAACGGATACTTTCGTTGCTTGAAGCGTTTTTGGGTGGTTTTGTAGTTGTCGTTTTTTCTTTTTCCGAAGTAACTCTTTTTTTCCTTGAAATAGATTTATCTTCAAATTTTTTAGAAAATTTCTTTTTATCATTAAACTTTTTAGCTGAGCTATATTGAGAAGTTTTTTTACTCTGTTGTCGTCCTCTCGACGATTTTTTACCTGAATTCATTTTTTGTTATTTTTTGCAAAAGTAGTTTATTCAACTGACACTTAAATAAATATTCACCTATTTAAGTAGTATTTTATTAATTATTACTGAATAGTCTATAAGTGCCAGACTAAATACTCCTGCAACAATCAATAATTTTAAAATTAAGTGTAATAGTACGTAATTACGCTTACTGTGGCTAAACCACAATACAACTACAAAAGCTAAAAGAACAACAATACTTGTATAAAAAAAATATTTCATTCCTCCAATTTCAGGGTACTTTAATAAAAAATAGACTGGGTTTAAGGTTAAAACAGCTAAAAGAGTAATAAGTATTTTTGTAAAATACTCACCATATTTTACGGGTATGGTTTGGTAATTATGCACAAAATCTCCTTTTATTTTTTCCAAATCTTTTATCAATTCTCGTATCAATAAAATAAAAAATAAAAATGCAGCATGTGTAAAAATTATCTCCGAAAAGTTTTTATAGTATACAAAAATAGCAAAGAAGGGTAGTAATGCAAGAATAGCCGCGGAAAATAAACCTGTTAAAGGGTATCTTTTTAATTTATGTGAATACAGCCAAATTAAAAAAATATACACAGAAAAAAATAAGGCTGCTCTCCAAGAAACCAATAAGGCAATTAAAACACCTATAAAGTTAAACAAAAAATAGATTGTTAATTTTGTTTTTTGATCTACAATATCATCAATTTTGGCTTTTACGGGTCTATTTATTTTATCTGTTTCAGCATCGTAAAAATTATTTATGATATAACCAGATGCAATTACACAAGCTGTTGAAAGCACAATAAAATATAAGTTTATATCAAGTAAAACATATCGTAATGATTTCTCTGGAGAGAAAATAAATATAGAAGCTAAATATTGAGCTATTACTATTAATAATATATTGTAACCTCTTACCACAGAAAATAAACTCAACACTTTTATATAAAAAGGAGCATGTTTTTTACTGTTATTTTTAGAAATTTCTAGTAAATCCATAAAAAATAAGAAAATTCAACAATATAAATACTTTATAAATACAATTAATAAAGTACTAAAATCTATAAACTAATTCTAATTTATAATCTTTTAAAATATTTTTAGTCTTAATATAATCTTCTGTAAAACCAAGAATGTAACCTCCACCTCCAGAACCACAGAGTTTCAAGTAATAATCGTTAGAGTCAATTCCCTTTTGCCAAACGTTGTGAAATGTTTGAGGAATCATTGGTTTAAAATTCTCGAGTACAACTTTAGATAGTTGTTTTACATTGCCAAATAACGATTTCACATTTCCATGTAAAAAATCATCTATGCAAGCATCAGTATATTTTGCAAAATCTTCATTTAACATTTTTCGGAATCCTTCATTCTTCATTTTATTCATAAAAATGGTTACCATAGGTTCTGTTTCACCTATCATTTCAGAATCTAATAAGAAAACGGCTCCTTTTCCTTCTTTCTGAGATGGAATACCCGTAGGTTCTAAATTATCTTTTGAATTGATTAATATTGGCAAGCTTAAGTATGAATTTAATGGGTCTAAACCAGAGCTTTTCCCATGAAAATATGATTCCATAAAAGAAAAAATCTGTTTTAATTTTAGTAATTTTTCACGTGTTAAATTTTCTAAAACTGTAATTTTATCATTGGCATATTTATCATAAATTGAAGCTACCAAAGCTCCTGAACTTCCAACTCCGTATCCTTGTGGAATACTAGAGTCAAAATACATTCCTTCTTCTAAATCGGCCTTAAAATCTTGTAATCTTAGAGAAACCAACTCTTGATTTGAGTTTATAAGATATTTGTAAAAATTTTGTAATTTTTTATTTGATTTCTTTACTTCTTCAGTTAAAATATCTGCTTTTTTTAAAGCTCCTTGATAACTATTATACGGTATTGCTAATCCTTTGGAATCCTTTATAATTCCATATTCTCCGAAAAGTAAAATTTTTGCGTAAAAAAGTGGTCCTTTCATAAAATTTTCAAATTGATAATTGCTTTGCCCCAATTCCAACCCTGTCGCAAATATAGTGATTTTTATAACAATATTTAAGTAACTTACTTGTTATAAAATTGGTGATAGTTTCTTTTTCACTTTCTGGGAATAGTATATGAATATTGGCTCCTGCATCTAACGTAAAACATACATTTGAATTTGTTTCAGCTCTAAAGTCCCAAATTTTATTAATGATTTTTAACGTATTTGGTTTCATTAATATAAAATATGGATTACTGGTTAACATCATTGAATGCAAGGTTAGTGCTTCACTTTCAACCAAACTAATAAACTCTTTTAAATTTCCATTTTGAAGAATTTTTGACAATTTTGATATATTTTCATTCGCCTGTAAAAAGCGTTGTTCTGCAAACGGGTGATTATTCATTAATTGATGACCTACAGTACTTGAGACCTGTTTTTCTCCTTCATCAACTAGCAAAATTGTATCGTGGAAGTATTTAAAGTTTTTATGGATTTTACTTGGAAATTTAATTCCGTATAAATTAGAACTATCTTTAATTTCTTTATGTTTTCCCCAAACAACTATAGGCCCCTCAATACTTCTACTAGCACTTCCTGAACCTAAACGTGCTAAAAAAGATGCTTTTTTATAGAAATATTCATCAGTCATTTCAACTCCACTCAACAACCTTTCTAAACTCATAATGCATAACGCCAACGCACTCATACCACTTGCTGAAGAAGCAATACCACTACTGTGTGGAAAAGAATTTCTAGATTTTATTATAAAATTATAATCTTTTAAAAATGGTACGTATTTTTCAATTCTCTCGAAGAATTTATCAATTTTAGGCTTAAAATCATCTTTCTTCTCACCTTCAAAGTAAATATCAAAATTAAACTTTGTATTGTCATCCCGTCCCGATAGTTGTCGGGATTGATATTCCAACGTTGTTAAAGTAAAGCAAGCATCTAACGTAAAACTAATAGAAGGATTTTTAGGGATTTGTGGCTCTTGTTTCCCCCAATATTTTACCAAAGCAATATTACTTGGTGTTTTCCAAGTTACACTTCCGTTCGTAATTTTAGCTGTATCAAAACTATTTAAAATGAAGTCGGTTTCAATCAAAGTAAAAATTTTTGTCAAAGATAATTGTTTTGTTAAATAGATTCTAATCTTAATAACACTTCTTTTTTATAACTCCTACTAATTGGAATTGCTTTGTTTTTTATTTCAATAAATTCATTGGTAAATAACGTTATTTTAGCAAGTGAGACAATAAATGACCGGTGAATTCTCATAAAGTTATCACGAGGCAATTTTGCTTCAATATTTGTAATAGTTTCACGCGTAATAATTGTTTTATCACTTAAATGAATTTTAATATAGTCACTAAAACTTTCAATATAGTTAATTTCACAAAAATCAATTTTAATCATTTTCCTATCGGATCGAACAAAAATAAAGTTACTTTTATCTTGAAGTATTGCTGAAGTATTTTTAACTTTAAAAGAAGTGTTTTCACCCAAAAATTTATTTACCGCCTGTAACAATCGCTCAAAAGAAATTGGTTTTAGCAAATAATCTACAGCCTGTAAATTAAACCCATCTAAAGCATATTCTCGATAAGCAGTTGTGAAAATTACTTTGATATTCTTATTGATAGCTTTTGCAAAAGACAAGCCCGAAATCTCAGGCATATTAATGTCTAAAAAAATTAAATCAATCTTATTGGCATTTATTTCATTAAACGCTTCAATAGCATTTTTACACGTTGCAACAACGGTAATTGCATCTATTTTTTGCAAGTGATTTTCTAAAATTTCCCTTGCAATTGGCTCATCATCAACAACAATACATTGAATGGTTTTAGACATTGTTTGAAGTATTTAAGTTTGGAATTTTTAAGCTTACTGTAAACCAATTATCTTGGTTTAAAATTGACAATTCATAATTATCTTTGTATAATAAATCTAATCTTTTTTGAATGTTTTTCAACCCAATACCAACTTCATTCTGATTTATCTCTGTATTTAAAACTGTATTTTTTATAAAAAACGCTAATTGATTTTTATTTAATTTCACATTAATTTCAACCGTTAAAAACCCCTCATCAATTAAATTACCATGTTTAAAAGCATTTTCTACAAACGGTACTAATAACATCGGTGCAATCTGTAATTCTTCTGGAATAAAATCTGACGCAAAATTTATTTTTAAAGTATCTTGAAACCTAATCTTTTCTAATTCTATATATTCTTTAATATGTGAAACTTCTTCTTTTAAGGGCACTTTTGGCTTACTTACCTGATATAAGATATAGTCCAGTAAATTAGACAATTTTAAAATAATCTCCGGCGTGTCTTTTGATTGTTTTAATGCAAAACCATAAATAGTATTTAAGGTGTTAAACAAAAAATGTGGATGAAGCTGCTTTTTTAAATACTTTAATTCCTGATTTTTAATCTGTAATTGAGTTGCTAAAATTTTATTTTGTAACTCTTTATTTTTTGATATTGTTTTAAAATTATGATTTAGTAAACTTACAAAACTAACAATACCAACCACCAAATAAACCAATATTAAAATAAAAATATAATTACGACTCATTGGTGGCATGTTTGCGATATTTAAATTTGATAAAAACACAAAACAGCCCAGCATTGTCATCAATATTAAATACGTTGAAAAAACCAGTGTATAAATACTATAAAGTACAAATAACTTGTATTTTTTAGGAAGTAAATATGTTGGAATTAAATAGTAAACTACAAAATATGTAGTGGCCATTGTAACTGGTAATAAAAAACTTGAAAACCAAGTTACATAACCTGTATTATTAGAATTATAACTAAAAAAATAAACAAAGAAAAACCATACAATTACCCAAAAAAGGAAGTGTATTGTTATAAACTTAGTTTTATTTAATTGAATTAAATTCATACCTGCAAGATGCATAAATTATTTGATGTCACATTTTTTCATAGACTAACTACCAATTTACAACCTTATTCAAACAATTTTAAGAATTATTTACAATTTAGTCCTAAATTCGTTAAATAAACAACCTAATTTGTTAACTGTCGAAAAAAGAACTATTCAATTTAAAATCATTTTACATTTGAAAAAAGTTTAATTTAAAATCTTAATAATTATGTTTTTATCAATTCTAAATGATGGTGGGCCAATTTTTATGTATCCACTTTTATTAATTTTAATTTTAGTTCTTATCTTAATTGTTAAAGGATTTCTAAAAAAAGGAAGTCTGCAAAAAACCGTAAGTTTAGTGAATTCTTTCTCATTATTTGCAGTTGTTTGGGGAGTTTTAGGTCAAATTTTAGGCTTAATAAGTGCTTTTGATGCTATTGAAATAGCAAAAGACATTTCACCCGCTATGCTGGCCGGCGGCTTAAAAATAAGTTTTATAACACCTGCCTTTGGATTATTTATTTTTCTAATTGGTAGGTTGGGAATAATTATTCTTACCTGGATGCAAAAAGAATAAAAAATTCTTAACTGTTTACAATCAAATCTGCCTTTTTAGCTATTTTTGCATACAATGAAAACTAAAAAGGCATTTATTTTACTGAATGGAGCTAAACCAACAGTATTTCCTAACTTATCTAATTATCAAA
>JAMOMG010000265.1 GCA_027068695.1 Flavobacteriaceae bacterium | reverse complement strand
CCAAACAAATGGTTTTACTCTTTTTAAAAATGGGCGGACTAAGCTTTTAACTTCAGTAAAATTACTGTTTGTTGGAATGTAAAGAAAACCTTCTTTTGTAGTGTTTGGTGTATATATTCTACTGTAAATATTGTAGCCCAATACACCACCAATTATTATTAGTAAACTAAAAATTAGAAAAAAGAGTTTCTTAAGATTCATTTGTGTTTTTGATTAATTGATACAAAATTTCATCTTTAAAAGTATTATTAGAATAAATCCAATCTTTTTTTATTCCAGCTTTCTGAAATTTAAATTTTTTAAAAAGAGAAATACTATTTAAATTACTAGTGGTAACGTTTGCAAATATTTGATGTACATCTAAATAAGTAAAAGCATAATCTATAATTATTTTTAGGGCTTCAGACCCAAAACCTTTATGCTGATATTTTGGGAGTAATAAAATACCAATTCCAACTCGCTTGTGTTGCGGATTAAAGTCAAATAAATCAATAATACCAATAGGAGTATCTATTTTAGTGCAAATTACAAACCTATATTGTTTTGCTTCATAGATATCTTGATGTGAGTTTTCAATGTATTTTTTTAATATGTATTTTGAATAAGGCAATTGCGTGCCGCTAACTTCCCAAAAAGATTGATTATTTTCAGAAGAAAATAAAAATTCTAAGTCTCTAGGTTCTAAAGCACGTAAGTCAATATTTTCACCAATTAAAGTAGTCATTAAATTGTAATATTTCCTTTGAAAACTAATTGAGTAGGTCCTTTTAAAAAAACGTTTTGGTAGTGATTTCCTACTTTTTTAAATGAAACTTCTAAATTTCCTCCTAAAACTTCAATGTCTATGGTATTAGACGTTGTTTTATTTAATTTGTTTGCTGCAATTGCAGCGGCAGTTGCACCTGTTCCACAGGCTAAAGTTTCGTTTTCAACACCGCGTTCATATGTTCTAATTTTAAAAGAATTCTTTGAAACTTGTTCAACAAAATTCACATTTGTTCCTTCTTTAAAATAAGGGGCGCCATACCTAATTTCTGCTCCTAATTTTTTTACATTTATGTTGCCAATATCGCTGTTAAAATTAATGTGGTGTGGTGAACCTGTATTTAAAAATGTATGATTTTTATAGGTGTCAATTTTATCAACATCAGCCATTTGTAAACTTACAATATCGCCTTTAATTGCAGCAAAGTGTTTCCCATCAACTGCATCAAAAGTCGTTTCATTGTCAATAATACCAAGTAGCTTTGCAAAAGCAACAATACATCTGCCTCCATTTCCACACATTGTACTTTCGTTGCCGTCAGCATTATAATATACCATGGTAAAATCGTTTTCTGATGAATTTTCTAATAAAATTAAGCCATCAGCACC
>JAMOMG010000264.1 GCA_027068695.1 Flavobacteriaceae bacterium | reverse complement strand
TAATAAGAAAAAGCCCCAAGTGGCATGAATAAAACCTCTGTTTTTCACTTATCTTACGATAGTTCTCTGGTACAGAGGCAAAAAAACCTTTTGTAGGACTCCAACACTTGGTAGAAGTCAGTAAGTGTACACATTGTACACCATGTACACTTTTATAGAGTTTAAGTATAAAAATCGTCAATTTTACTAAAAACTTAAGGTGTTTATCTTTTTGAAGAGATATTTCAATAAAAATTTGATTTACTCACATTAGCTGATATAATAAGGCTATATTATTTTTTAAAAGGTTAGTTATGACAACAATCAAATTAAATGACCCAGTAGTAGATTTTATTGTAAAAGATAAAGGATTAGATATTATAACTGAATATATTTTACAACATATAAAAAAGCAGGGGATGATTTTCTAGCTTTAACTGCACATATAAAAAATGATCTTTCAAAAAGTTATACAGCAGAAGAAGCAAAACGAAACTATTTAATTAAATAAAATATGATATAATTTTAGGAACTATTGGATGTTGACACAGAATTCTGAACGCTCCCTTGTTGTCTTTTACGATGCCACCTTAGTTTTGTCTTCGACTAATTGACCTGTCATGTACTTATGCAAAACACTCTTGATAAAAGTTTGATATTTCAATCCTTCTCGTTCTGCTCTTTGTTTAATTTTTGCAAGCTCATCTTCTGAGATTCTAATATTCATCTTTATTTCATTTTTTTTGACATAATCTTTTGCCATTGATTTTAATTGTTTGATATTATTAGTATCACTCTCTATTTTAGTAATATCTATATTATCCCAAATTTCTATTTCTTTTTTCTCTTCGTTGTTTATAAAATTATTTTTCATTTTTCTTCTCCAATAATTTTTTATACCTTCTATCTGGATATATAGTCTTTAAAACTACTTCATGTTTGTTTTGAAGATAAGGTACTCCATATGTATAGTTATCCAAATCTACAATCATGAGTCTTTGATTAGGATATTTCTCTTTGTTTGGATGAGCCATATCATGTAAAACTTTATCATTTGTGATAGCTTCAATAACTTGTTCAAAAGTTATGCCTCTCTGTTTAAATAACTTTTGATTTTTTTCTTCATCAAATATAAATTCCATAGGTAATTATATCACTTTGTACTCACAAAGTCAATTTTTGATTTTTTAAGGTCATTGGTTATCATCTGATCCCACTGTTTTTTAGATTATCACTTAAAAAAAATAGCACAAAACCAGAACACAAAAAATACACAGGGTTCAACTTTTAACTTTTTCTCACTATAATTCTCCAAAAAGGGCTAACCATGGCAAGAAAGCCAAGAATCGAAGATGCAGGTTTTCATCATATTTTAGATCGTGGTGTCAACAAACGAGTTAT
>JAMOMG010000263.1 GCA_027068695.1 Flavobacteriaceae bacterium | reverse complement strand
TTTTGTTCAACTAATATATTTTTAAATTCCATAAAATTATTTTTTAGGTAATACTATTTTAAAAACGGTTCCTTTATTTATTTGTGATGTAAATGTAATTTTTCCTCCATAGGTTTCTACAATGTTTTTTATCATTGGTAAACCCAATCCCATTCCACTTGATTTTGTTGTAAATTTAGGTTCAAACACACGTATTTTATCTTCATCTGAAATTCCTTTACCATTGTCTGCCACTTTAATAATTACATTTTCATTATCTTCCTCAACAGAAACTTCAATTTTTTTATTTTCAGTTTCATCTAAAGCATGAACAGCATTCTTAATTAAATTAGTAATAATTCTAATCAATTGAGCTTTGTCCAATTCAGCAGTAATTACTTTTTCCTTTGGAAAATATGAAATATAGTCCTCTGTAAAAATATCTAAAGCATGCTTTACAACTTCAACAACATTTAATTTCTCACTATTTTGAACTGGCATTTTAGCAAAATTTGAAAAAGCTGATGCAATAGAACTCATTGTGTCTATTTGTTGAATTAATGTTTTACTAAATTCGTTAATTTTATCATTAATATTTGGGTCATTAACATCAAATTTTCGCTGAAAACTTTGTACCGTTAAACGCATTGGTGTTAATGGATTTTTTACTTCATGTGCTACTTGTTTCGCCATTTCACGCCAAGCCTGTTCTCGTTCACCTTTAGCCAATTTCACCGCACTTTCTTCTAATTTATCAATCATCTCATTATAAGCATTCACTAAGGTAAAAATTTCTGAGCTTGCATCTTTTAAAATAATTTTTTCATTACGCTCATCTAACCTTGTTCTTTGTATTTTATCTGTAACCGCTTTAATAGATCTTGTAATATAGCTAGATATAAAATATGCCAATAAAATTGCCACTATAAACATTAAAATATATACCATTAATAAACGATACAAAAACTCTATCAAATCTCTGTCCTGAACCGAATTATCTTGGACGTATTGTAAATTTAATATTCCTATTGGTTTAAATTTATTATCAGTTATATATGAGTATGAAGATTGAAAACTATTTCTCTTTATTATCTTTGTTTCAACATAATGATGCTTGAAATTATTAGCAATTTTAGTTAAAACTGTATTAGATAAGTTAATTGGCGCATCACTTTTTACAAACCCAGAATGAGAACTCTTAACTAATTTCCCTTCTAAATCATAAATGTTAATTTCTAAATTTTCAATATCTGAAATTTCATAAATTTTATCTTTAAATATCGCGGCTAACTTTTCTGTAACTATTGGATATGAATTTTGTGAAGAGTTCAACCAAAAATTTATTGCTGCTTTTACTGATGCCTCTTTTCTATCTAACCTTCCTTTGTTATACTCGTTAGTTTGCTCTTTATACTGGTAAATAGTAACAGCTGCAATTAATATTGAGGCTAACAAAACCAACAAAATCATTGATAAAAAGATACGAATACGTAAAGAAAGTTGTTTTAATTTCATCTAATCAAAATTTTAATATCAATTAGATAAAATTTATACGAAAAGTAATTTAGCAAGTATTTAAATTTAATTATGCTCATTTTATACTCAAGTTTGATGTAAATATAGGCATTAAGCTTTGGAGGTATACAGCAATAAATATACCATATATAAATTTTAATTACGAATTTTTACCACTTGCTTTTTTTTATTTTTTTTATAGATTGTGATGTTAAATAAAATAAATAAAACCCTGAAAATATAGTTAAAATCCCAAAAACTGAAAGAATTCGAAGAGCCCAATTAGTAATTTCATCTCTTGTTGAATAATCCATCGTGTGAAGCATCCATAAAAAATCAAATCGCCTCCAATTATTATTTCTAACACTTGTAATTTCTCCTAATTCAGGTGAAACATAAATAGTTGTTTTGGTAGGATGGTCTAATGTGAAAGCATATACCGGAAGTGGCTTTTCTCTATATTCGTGATGATTTCCAACATCGTTTTGTGTTAAATACTCTGTTTTAATAATTGGTATTGGTTCTTTTAACTGTTGTTCAACCAATTTAAGACTTTCTTGTGCTGAAAAGGCTGATCGCAGTTTTCCCGTTTCAGTTATTAATTGTGTTTTTAAATGGTTTTTATTGTAATATTTGAACTGTGTTAATGGTTTTCCAAATACCTCAATTAAATGAATAGAGCGAATGGAGTCAATTTCTAAAGAATCTATCCCTTTTTGAATTTGAGAAAAGTTAATATTTTTAACATTTTTTTTTCCTTGCTTTATCAATGTTTCTCCATGAACATCATCCATGTTATTCCAACTAAAATACAACCCTCCAATTGTCCAAAATAAAAATTGAATCCCAATAATTACCCCTAAATAACGATGGATTTTTCGAGTATTATAATTAATGTTTTTTTTAAATTTCATAATTTATCCCTTAATTTAGTTAGTAATTAAAATAAAAAAAACACAATATACATAGTTAATAACAAACATTCAACCATTTTGCATTTTCGAATCTTAAAAAATAAAACCCTTTGGATATTAATTATGCTACCCAACAATATTTACAATTTTACCAGGAACGACAATCACTTTTTTGGGAATACGACCTTGTAATTGTGCTTGTGTTCTTTCATGAGCCATAACAGCTTTTTCAATTGCATCCTTATCCATATCCATTGGAAACTCTAACTTAAATCTCATTTTTCCATTAAATGAAATTGGATATTCTTTAGTACTCTCTATCAAATATTCTGGCTTAAATACTGGGAAATCTGCTGTTGAAATTGATTCTGTATGTCCTAATCTTTTCCACAATTCTTCAGCAATATGAGGTGCATAAGGTTCAATAATTATGGCTAAGGGTTCTAAAATAGCTCGTTTATTACATTTTAAAGCAGTCAGTTCATTAACAGCAATCATAAATGTTGAAACAGAAGTATTGAATGAAAAATTTGCAATATCTTCTTCTACTTTTTTTATGGTTTTGTGTAGGGTCTTTAACTCTTCCTTTGTTGGCTTATCTTCTGAAACAAAAAATGCTCCGTTTGTAATGAATAATTTCCACAACTTTTTCAAAAAACTATAAACTCCTGAGATACCTGAGGTTTTCCACGGTTTAGATTGTTCTAACGGCCCTAAAAACATTTCGAATAAACGCAGACTATCTGCTCCATATTCTTCACAAATTTGATCGGGGTTTACAACATTGTATTTTGATTTTGACATTTTTTCAATCTCACGCCCCACGATATATTTATCTTCTTCTAAAATAAATTCAGCATCACTATATTCAGGTCTCCATTTTTTAAAAGCTTCAATATCCAATTCATCAGATGCATTTACAAAAGAAACGTCAACGTGAATAGGCGTAAAGTGTGACCACTTACTATTTTTTTGAGCTTCTAAAACCTTAGTTTGTTTTAATAAATCTGATGGGTCTACTTTTACATTTTTTCCTTCTTTCTCAATTGCTTTTCTTTCTTTAATTATGTTATCCATCAGGTTTTTACTTACAAAAATGGTTTTTTTAGCCATTTCTGAATTATTTCCTTCACCAAACTCCCACCGATAAACAAAAGCACTGGTACCTGTTATCATTCCTTGATTAATCAATTTTTTTGCATATTCATCAACAGGTAATATTTCTTTATCAAATAAGAATTTTTGCCAAAAACGAGAGTATAATAAATGACCTGTAGCATGTTCACTTCCGCCAATATACAAATCTACATCTCGCCAATAATTTACCGCTTCTTTACTTACAAATTCATCAGGATTATTTGCATCCATATATCTATTAAAATAAGATGAACTTCCTGCCCAGCCTGGCATTGTATTTAATTCTAATGGGAAAATGGTTTTGTTATCAATTATACTATTTTCAACCACTTTGTTATTGATTGTATCCCAAGCCCAAACAGTTGCATTACCTAGTGGTGGTTTTCCATCTTCAGTGGGTAAGTATTTTTCTACTTCAGGTAATACAATAGGCAAATATTTTACATCAATCATTTGAGGTAAGCCATTTTTATAATATACCGGAAAAGGCTCTCCCCAGTAACGTTGACGACTAAAAACAGCGTCTCTTAAACGGTAATTTATTTTTCCATAACCAAAGCCACGTTGCTCTATTTCATATATAATACGCTTCATAGCTTTTTTATAAGGCAATCCATTTAAGAAATCTGAATTTGTAATAACCGTATTTTCTTTATCTGTGTATGCTTCTTCTGAAATATCAACATTCTCAAAAATATTTGGTATTGCTATCTTAAAATGTTTTGCAAAATTGTAATCTCGTTGATCCCCACAAGGGACAGACATTACAGCTCCGGTTCCATAGCCTGCCAACACAAAATCTCCAATCCAAATTTGTATTTTTTCTCCTGTAAATGGGTGTTTAGCATATGCTCCTGTAAAAACACCTGATATTGTTTTTACATCTGCCATACGCTCTAATTCACTTCTCTTTGCTGTAGCCTTAATATAATCATCAACTTTTTCTTTTTGATTTTCTGTAGTAATTTTTGAGACTAACTCATGCTCAGGAGCCAATGTCATAAAACTTACACCAAAAATTGTGTCAGGTCGCGTTGTAAAAACATCAATACTTTCCTTATGTCCATCAACTTTAAAAGTAACCATCGCTCCCTCAGAACGCCCTATCCAATTAGTTTGAGAGTCTTTTAATGGTTGTGGCCAATCTATTTTATGTAAACCATCTAACAAACGTTGTGCATACGCAGTTATTCTCATACTCCATTGCATCATTTTTTTTCTAATAACAGTATGTCCTCCACGCTCTGATACCCCATTTACAATTTCATCATTTGCTAAAACAGTTCCTAAATCTGGACACCAGTTAACTTCAGTTTCAGACAAATATGTTAATCTATATTGTAAAAGTATTTTTTGTTGCTCTTCTTCTGAATAATTTTTCCAATCTTCATCAGTAAAAATTTCAATATCATCATCACTCACCGCATTAATATTTTTATTCCCTTCTGAAGAAAAAATAGCAATTAAACTTTCAATGTCTTCAGCTTTATCACTTGTTTTATTATACCAAGAATTAAATAATAAAGTGAAAATCCATTGTGTCCATTTATAATAATTAGGGTCTGATGTACGAACTTCACGAGACCAGTCAAATGAAAAGCCAATTTTATCTAACTGCCTTCTGTATGTTTTAATATTTGCTTCTGTTGTAATAGCAGGGTGTTGCCCTGTTTGAATGGCGTATTGTTCAGCTGGTAACCCAAAAGAATCATAACCCTGAGGGTGCAACACATTAAATCCTTTATGACGCTTGTATCGTGCATAAATATCTGAAGCAATGTAACCTAGCGGATGTCCAACATGCAGCCCTGCTCCTGATGGGTATGGAAACATATCTAATACATAAAATTTTGGCTTATCCGAATTATTTTTAGCTTTAAACGTTTGGTTATCTGCCCAATATTGTTGCCAATTTGCTTCTATCTCTCTAAAATTGTATTCCATACCTCGTTATTCGTTTTTAAAAGCGCAAAGTTACATTTTAAATAGAAAACTATAAAGTCTATTTAACTTGTATTTAAAGTAATTATATTTTGTAACTTGGACGTGAATCATTTAAGACTTAACAATCAATGTCCAAAGAAATTGGGTTAGTACTTTCTGGGGGTGGTGTTAGAGCAATTGCTCACATTGGTCTTATAAAAGTATTACTTGAAAATGATATTATCCCTGTTGAAGTATCAGGTACAAGCGGTGGAGCTTTAGTTGCTGCGTTGTATGCTGCTGGATATAACCCAAGTGAAATGGTTGATTTTTTTGTTCAAACTCCTTTGTTGAAATTCTCACTCTATGCTCGTAACAAACCAGGAATTATGGACAGCGACAAGTATACCTTGTTTTTTAAAAAATTCTTCCCAAAAGATACTTTTGAAAGCTTAAAATATCCTTTAACGGTAACAGCTACTAATTTACTTAGTGGAAACTTAGATTATTTTAATAAAGGTGAACTTATAAAGCCTTTAATTGCTTCTTCAGCATTACCTCCTGTTTTTTCACCTATTGAAATAAATGGGAGTTTGTATTCTGATGGAGGTATTTTAAACAATTTCCCTATTGAGCCATTACAAAATAAGTTTAAATATATTATTGGAAGTTTTGTAAACCCTATTTCTGCTATAGAAAAATCAGAAATTAATTCTTCATTAAAACTTTTGTATCGGGTTTTTCATATTGGTTTAGATGTTAACAATTTTAAAAAATTCAGTCAATGTAATTATGTGTTTTCACCCACAGACATAAATAAAATTGGCATTTTAGACTCAAAAGCTATAAACAAGGCATTTCAGTTTGGTTATGAGCATGCTAAACGGGAAATTGACAAGATTTTAAAATCTTTAGCTTAAGTACTTTTTTTAGTATTATCAAAAGGTAAGATAAGATTAATTAGTTGCTACAAAATTTGTAATTTCGGCCTTTGATAAAATCTAAAATTTGAATAAAAATAATTATAAAGCACATTTGGCATTGTTGGGTGCCAATATTATTTACGGTATAAATCATATTGTTGCCAAAGGTGTAATGCCTAATAAAATTGGACCTTCAGCTTTTATTTTTTTAAGGATATTAGGTGCCGGACTATTATTCTGGATTATAAAATTTTTCATTAAAGAGAAAATACAAAAAAAAGATTTCACGTTATTAGCAATTGGTGGTTTACTCGGCGTAGCTACCAACCAACTGCTTTTTTTCCATGGTTTAAATTTAACATCTCCTATTGATGCTTCTATTATAATTACTGCAGTACCTGTTATGGTATTAATTTTTAGTGTGTTTTTTCTAAAGGAAAAATTGACTTCAAATAAAATTATAGGTATTATTATTGGAGGTATTGGTGCTATTTTACTAATTGCTTATGGCAATAAATCTGGAGGAACAAGTTCTGTTTTAGGCAATATTTATATATTTTTAAACTCTGTTTCTTATGCTCTGTATTTAGTATTGATAAAACCTCTTATGAAAAAATACAGGCCTTTAACAGTAATAAGCTGGGTCTTTCTATTTGGCTTCATATT
>JAMOMG010000262.1 GCA_027068695.1 Flavobacteriaceae bacterium | reverse complement strand
GTGTTTTTTAAGTTTTCTTTAAAATCAATAATGGTATTTTGAATATTTTCATTAGAAATTCCAATAATTTGGGCTGCTAGGATACCCGCATTTTTAGCACCGTTAAGGGCAACAGTTGCAACAGGAACACCGTTGGGCATTTGTAAAATAGATAAAATTGAATCCCAGCCATCAATAGAGTTTGAAGATTTGATAGGAACTCCAATAATTGGAAGAGGGCTTATTGAAGCTACCATTCCAGGTAAGTGTGCCGCACCCCCAGCACCAGCAATTATTACAGAAATTCCTCTTGTATGAGCATTTTTAGCATAATCAAATAATTTTTCGGGAGTTCTGTGTGCAGAAACAATGTCGACCTCAATTTTAATATTAAAATTTTGTAAAATATCTATAGCTTGTTGCATAATTGGAAGGTCTGAGTTGCTTCCCATAATAATTCCTACTTTGCTCATGATTTATATATATTAAAAGATTCAAAGATTAATTTTCTTTATTCTCGATTTATCACTAATTACTCTAATGGTATTTTTAACTTTTTCTGCTATTTTTCTGGCTTTCTCTAAATTAGTGTTAACGATAGTCACATGCCCCATTTTTCTGAAAGGTCTGGTTTGCTTTTTACCATAAATGTGTGGAGTAACTCCATCCATTTTTAAAATTTCTTCTATATTTTCATAAACCACATTACCAGAATAGCCTTCTTCACCAACCAAATTTACCATAATTCCAGCAAGTTTACTATCTGTATTTCCCAATGGGAGGTTTAAAATACTGCGTAAATGTTGTTCAAATTGATTTGTATACGAGGCTTCAATACTATAATGGCCGCTATTATGAGTTCGTGGTGCAACTTCGTTGACTAGAATTTCATCATTTTCTGTTTGAAATAATTCAACTGCTAATAAGCCAATATGTTTAAAAGATTTAGCAACTTTTAAAGCTATTTTTTGAGCTTTTTGGGCAACTTCGTTTGAAATTCTTGCAGGACAAATTACATATTCTACTTGATTGGCTTCTTGATGAAATTCCATTTCAACAACAGGATATGTTTTAAGTTCTCCATTTTTATTTCTTGCAACAATTACGGCAAGTTCATTTTTAAAAGGAATTAATTTTTCAATAATACAATCAACATCATTCAATAAATTTAAATCATTTTTATTTTTAACAACTTTAACACCAGTCCCATCATAGCCAAATTGTGCAGATTTCCAAACAAAAGGAAATGAGAGTTCTTCATTTTTTAATTCCTCCAAGGATGAAAACCGTTTATGAGGAGATGTTGGGATATTATTTTTAACAAAAAAATCTTTTTGTCTTCCTTTATGTTGAATTGTTTGAATAACCCTTGGTTGTGGGTAAATCTCTAAACCCTCTTCTTCCAACTTTACTAATGCATCAATATTAACATGTTCAATTTCAATAGTTAATAAATCAACTGTTTTGCCAAAATTGTAAACGGTATCAAAATCTAATAAATTACCTTGGGTAAATTTATTGCATATTTGGGCACAAGGAGCTTCAGAAGAATCATCTAAAACACTTGTGTAGATATCAAATTTTTGAGTTTCGGTTAATAACATTTTACCTAATTGACCACCTCCTAAAACACCTAATTTAAAATTTGATGAGAAATAATTTTTCACTTTCTGTTGCTTTTGCACAAAAATAGGAATCTGTTTTTAATTAAGAAGTTAAAAATTGGTAATATTTAGAGTTGAAGAATTTAAAACATTAACTCTATATTCTCTAGCAAAATGAATATTTCCAGAAGTTTGAGGTGAGCCATCAATAATACTATACTCACTATTATCACAAGGGCATTTCATTTTTAAACTTCCATCAAAAACCATTGGAGTAGCACAATCATTGTTAGGGCAGGCTCTATCATAGGCTTTGTAAGGAGGATTTCCAATACCAGTATTTTGAATGAGTATTCCTTTAATCCCTCCAGTTATTTCGGCCCAGCCTGTTGGAGTTTGTAAATCAATATATTGGGGTAAATCTATATTTATTGTAACATTTACAGATACATTGGGTAAAATATCATTGGTTACATTTTTTTCACAGGAAAAAAACATAATGAAAGGCAACAATAAAAATAGCTTTCGCATAGTTATAATATGAAGTTTATAGCTAAACGCTTGCAATTTACAAATATTTTGTACATTTGTATAAATCTCATTCTGGTTTCCAGTTTTGGGATTTTTTGTATTTATTAAAATAGATAAGTTATGGGTAAAATATCGTATTATTCACCAGAAGGGATGAAAAAGCTAAAAGAAGAGTTAGATTTTTTAGAACATGTAGAGCGTCCAAGAATTAGTAATGATATTGCTGAAGCAAGAGATAAAGGTGATTTAAGTGAAAATGCTGAATACCATGCAGCAAAAGAAGAACAATCACATTTAGAGTTGAAAATCGCAAAACTAAAGGAAGTTATTTCTAATGCCAGAATTATTGATGAATCTTTGTTAGATACTTCGAAAATATTAATTCATTCAATTGTTAAAATTAAGAATCTATTAAACAATATGGAGTTTACATATACATTAGTTGCTGATTCTGAAACAAATATTAAAGAAGGAAAATTATCTGTTAACTCTCCAATAGGAAAAGGATTATTAGGTAAGAAAGTTGGTGATATTGCTGAAATTGAAGTGCCAAGTGGTATTATGAAATTTGAAATTATGGAAATTTCGAGAGCATAAGTAGTAAAGATACATTGTGTAAAAACCCTTTTCAGTTTTTTAATTGGGAAGGGTTTGTTATTTTTGATTAAAATAAAAAAAATGTCAATATTTACTAAAATAATAAAGGGAGAAATACCTTCATACAAAGTAGCTGAAAATAATGAGTTTTATGCCTTTTTAGATATCAATCCAAATGCAAAAGGGCATACATTGGTAGTGCCTAAAAAAGAGGTTAACAAACTTTTTGAGTTAGATAAAGATACCTATAACGGTTTAATGGACTTTTCGAGAGAAGTTGCTATTGCAATGAAAAAGGTAATTTCTTGTGAGCGTATTGGAATGGCTGTTATTGGGTTAGAGGTTCCGCATGTACATGTTCATTTAATTCCATTACAAAAAATGGAAGATATTCAATTTATTAAAAAAGTTAAGTTAGAACCTGAAGAATTTGAAGCAATGGCTATGGCTATTTCCAAGGAGTTATAGCTCTATTTTCGAAGTGTAATTACAAAAGTGGTTCCTTTGTTTATTTCTGATTTAGACACAGAAATCTTACCGTTGTGATAATCTTCAATAATGCGTTTTGCTAGTGACAACCCTAGTCCCCAGCCACGTTTTTTTGTGGTAAATCCAGGAGAAAATATTTTTTGCTGTAGGCTTTTTGGAATTCCTTTTCCATTGTCAGTAATAGCAATATTTACACTCTTAGTATTTTCAGTAATGGCAAGTACGATTTTTCCTTTTCCCTCCATTGCATCAATGGCATTTTTTATCAAATTTTCAATAACCCAACTATATAATTGAAGGTTAATATTTGCTAAAATTTCCTTTTCAGAGCTTTCGAAATTAAATTCAACCTGTTTAGAACTTCTTAGTTTAAGGTAATTGAAAGAATTAAAGGTAGCCTCAACAATATTTAATTTTTCTAGTGTTGGTATAGACCCTATTTTTGAAAATCGTTCTGCAATAATATTTAATCTATGTACATCGTTTTCAATTTCTTTAATTGTATTTTCATCCGTATTCTCTAAGCGTAAAATTTCAATCCAACCTAATAAAGAAGATAATGGAGTACCAATTTGATGGGCTGTTTCTTTTGCCATTCCTGTCCATAATTTATTTTGTTCAGCAACTTTGTTAGATTTAAAGAATAGATAAATAACACTTGCAAATAAAAATAAAATTAGAATTAAAGCAATTGGATAATATTTCAATTTGGTTAATAAATCTGAATCTCTGTAATAAATATAGTTTTTTTGATTTCTATCAAACTGAATAATGACAGGGTCATTTTCCCGTTTCATAATTGCCAATTGTTTAAGTAAATAGTTATGGTCTTTTGCTTTAACAGAGTCTAAATTTTGCCAACTAATAATTTCATCATTGTCATTTGATAAAATCATAGGAACATTTTTATTATTCTCGAGTATTTTAAGAGGCAGGTTAATACTAGCATTTAGGTCTAAATTAGTAGCCAAATCTTTTTGTGCTGTAGCTAAGATTTCCATTTTAGCTCGTTCTTCATTTTTAAATTTTTGAAAAAAATCATAAGTATTCCACAAAATAAGTGTAACAATAATAAAAGAGGCAATTATTACAGCCCATCTAATAATTTGAGAATTTTTTTGTGAAGCCATTATTCAAATATAGAATTTATGTTGATATAACTTAAAATTATAATCGATATTATTTTAAAGTTGAAATATTTATATTTGTTGAAAACAAATTGATGCTAAGTATAAATCCAAAAGACATTGCAATAGAAAAATTACACAGTTATTTATTAAGTGCAATTGCTCCAAGACCGATAGCATTAGCGAGTACAATTAATGCCCGTGGAAAACCTAATTTATCACCATTTAGTTTTTTTAATGTATTTAGTGCTAATCCGCCTATATTAATATTTTCACCAGCGAGAAGAGTACGAAACAATACAACAAAACACACCTTAGAAAATATTAAAAAAACTAAAGAAGTTGTAATAAATGTGGTAAATTTTGATATTGTACAACAAATGTCATTGTCAAGTACTGAATATCCAGAAAGTATTAATGAGTTTGAAAAGGCGGGTTTTACTATGGTAGCTTCTGAAAAAGTAAAACCGTTTAGAGTTGGAGAATCTCCAATACAATTTGAATGCAAAGTAAAGAATATAATTGAACTTGGAACTGAAGGAGGCGCTGGAAATTTAATTATATGTGAAGTTGTAAAATTGCATATAAAAGAAGCTTTTTTAAATGATGAAGGAGACATAAATCAACAAAAATTAGATTTAGTAGCAAGAGCAGGAGGTAGTTTGTACTCTAGAGCTAAAGAGGGTTTTTTTGAAATACCTAAGCCGTTAACAACATTAGGAATTGGAGTAGATTCTATACCTATTAAAATTAGAAATAGTAAAATATTAACAGGGAATGATCTAGGAATGTTGGGCAATATTGAGTCAGTCCCATCTAAAACAGCTGTTGATAAGTTTGCAAAAGAACACCCGCAAATTATTGGGTATAATAGTGTAAAAAAACATACATTTGCGAAAGCATTTTTAGAAAAAAATGACGTTGCAAGTGCTTGGAAAGTACTTTTAATGAAATAAATTTGAAATATGGAAGTTACAGGAAAAATTAAAAAAATTGAAGAGACTAAAACTTTTGGTGCAAATGGTTTTAGGAAAAGAGAAATGGTACTTACTACTAATGACCAATACCCTCAAATGTTAAAAATTGAATTTATTCAAGATAAGTGTGATTTATTGAATAATTTTCAAGAAGGGCAAGACGTAAAAATTTCGATTAATTTAACGGGAAGAGAGTGGATTAACCCTCAAGGAGAAGCCGTTTATTTTAATTCAATTCAAGGTTGGAGAATTGAGGCGGGACAAAAAGAATCAGGAGCTGAAGTTCCACCTATGGCACCTTTAGATAATTTAGAAACTACCTCTGATTTAAATGAGAACGAGCCAGACGATTTACCGTTTTAAATAAACTTATTACAAAACAAAAAAGGAGAAAAGTGAAAATTTTTCTCCTTTTTTGTTTCATTATATTTGTTGAAAATTAATAACAATGTTTTTACTTTCTGAAGATTTAATTTTTCCTAGTGTACAGACAGCAAATGATGATGGTTTACTGGCTGTTGGAGGGGATTTATCAATTAAGAGATTATTATTGGCATATAAGAAAGGAATTTTCCCTTGGTACAATCAGGGAGAGCCTATTATGTGGTATAGTCCAAACCCACGAATGGTATTATTTCCTAATCAATTAAAAATTTCTAAAAGTATGAAACAAGTTATTCAAAAAAACAAATTTACAGTAACGTATAATCAGAATTTTGAAGGTGTAATTTCAAACTGCAAAAATATTTTTAGAGCAACAGACCAAGGGAGAACATGGATTACCAATGAAATGGAACAAGCATATATTAATTTGCATAAAGAAGGTATTGCCAAATCGGTTGAAGTATGGGAACATTTCGACTCCGCTCAATATGACAAAGAATTGGTAGGGGGTTTATATGGTGTAGATTTAGGAACTGTATTTTGTGGAGAGAGTATGTTTAGTAAAGTAAGTAACGCTTCAAAATTAGCCTTTATCAAGTTAACTCAAAAGCTAGAAAAAGAAAACTATAAATTAATAGACTGTCAGGTTTATAACAATCATTTAGCTAGTTTAGGAGCTACAGAAATTAGTAGAGATGAATTTTTAACTTTTTTAAAATTTTAATAGAGGTAAATTACTTTTACACTGTTTATAAGAAATTAAGAATAATATAGATGTTATTAGAAGTTCACTATCTTTGATTTTTAGTAAAATAATAATAAAATGGATATTAAAAATGCACAACTTGTAGTTGATACTTGGATTAAAGAACACGGAGTTCGTTATTTTAATGAATTAACAAATATGGCTCAGTTAACAGAAGAAGTTGGAGAAGTGGCACGTATTATTGCTCGGAGATACGGTGAGCAAAGTGAAAAAGAAAGCGATAAGGGCAAGGATTTGGGTGAAGAACTATCCGATGTTGTATTTGTAGTGTTATGTTTAGCCAACCAAACAGGGATTGACTTACAAGCTGCTTTTGATAAAAAAATGGATATTAAAACGAAAAGAGACCACAACCGTCACCACAATAATCAAAAATTAAAATAAATGAATCAATATAAAAGTCAATCATTCTTTAAATTATTTTTACGTTTTACATTGATATTTTTAATAGTTATTACACTTTTAAAAATTGTTATGGGTGTTTTTAGCTATGGTAGCTTTTCGGGTATGATAGACCAATATTTTTCTAAAGATACATGGCTGCTATTTGTTAAAATGCAACTTGTTTTATCTGTAATATATGGCGTTTTTATGGCTGGTTATTACAAGTTTATAAAAAAATA
>JAMOMG010000261.1 GCA_027068695.1 Flavobacteriaceae bacterium | reverse complement strand
TTATACGTGCTTTAGAATATGGAATGCCTCCTACTTCTGGAATTGGGATTGGAATTGACAGATTGGTGATGTTTATGACTAATAATAGCTCCATTCAAGAAGTACTCTTCTTTCCTCAAATGAAACCTGAGAAAAAAGCTATTGAAATGACGGATGATGAAAAAACCATACATACCATTTTGGAAAATGTTCATACTATTGATTTGAGTGATTTAAAAACAAAATCAAACTTAAGCAACAAAAAATGGGATAAAGCCATCAAAGGTTTGACTAGTAAAAAGTTAGCAAAAGTTTACAAAGAAGATGACAACTTGAAAGTAGGGAGAACACTTCAAATGTCAACAAAAAAATAAAATTAAATTTTTATACAATTACCTAAGGATTTACATCAACGTGAATCCTTTTTTCATGAACTTATCTTAAAAAAATTAACAAATCATTAACAAATATCCAAGGGTAATTTAGAATGATTAAACACATTTTAAATCTTAATTGGTTAATTTTGATTTATTCAACGAATCAACAATATTTTTATAAAATTCTTAATATGAACAACTATTTTAACACAGTTACACTAAAATTCGTATTGGTTTTTAGTGTTTTTATAGCTATTACAAGCTGTAATCAAAACAAAGGAAAAACACAAGATATGCAGGCTACCAATATTTTATTAGAAGAATGGACAGGGCCTTATGGTGGTGTACCTGCATTTGATAAAATGAATATTAAAAATATTAAATCTGCTCTTGAAGTCGGAATGAAAGAAAATCTTGCAGATATTGATCTTATAACAAAAAATTCTAAAAAACCAACTTTTAAAAATACAATTGTAGCATTAGAAAAAGCTGGTAAAACACTCAACAGAGTTCAACGGTACTACGGTATTTGGAGTGCAAATGTATCGTCTCCAGAATTTAGAAAAATTCAAAAAGAAATGGCTCCCGTATTGTCTGAATTTCGCTCAAAAATCTCACAAAACAAAGAGCTATTTAATAGAATTAAAACTGTTTACGAAAACGCACAGAAAAACCCACTTGATGATGATCAACAACGTGTTATTCAAATTATTTATGAACGTTTTGCAATGAATGGTGCTGAACTAGATGATGAAAAAAAAGCACGTTATGCAGCAATTAATAAAGAACTTTCTACTCTTTACACCAATTTTTCAAACAATATTTTAGCTGATGAAGAAAATTATGTTGTGTATTTAACAAAAGATGAATTGGATGGCTTGTCAGAAGCTATGATTAAAGCTACTGCTAAAATTGCTTCAGATAAAGGACACGAAGGCAAGTATGCAATTACCAATACACGGTCTTATATGGATCCCTTTTTAACCTATTCAAATGAAAGGGCTCTACGCGAAAAAGTATGGAATAACTACTATTCAAGAGGTGATAATGGAGATGAATTTGACAATAATGAAAATATTGCTAAAATATTAAAACTTAGAAAAGAGCGTGTTGCTCTTTTAGGCTACGATAATTATGCTGATTGGCGTTTACAAAATAGAATGGCAAAAACTCCTGAAAATGCGATGCGATTAATGAATGCTGTTTGGCCTGCAGCAATAGCAAGGGTGAAAGAAGAAGTTGCAGATATGCAAGCTATCGCAAACAAAGACAACATTACTATAAAACCTTGGGATTACAGATTTTATGCTGAAAAGGTAAGAAAGCAAAAATATGATCTAGACTCTGATGAGGTAAAACAATATTTACAATTAGACAAACTTACACAAGCCTTATTTTTTGTTGCTGGGGAATTGTTTAATTATAATTTCATACCTGTCCCAGAAGGTTCTGTACCTGTCTTTCATCCCGATGTAAAAGTATGGGAAGTAACAAACAAAACTACTGGTGAGCATATTGGGCTGTGGTATTTAGATCCTTTTGCAAGAAAAGGTAAACGATCTGGTGCTTGGGCAACAACCTATAGAAGTCACTCTACTTTTGACGGAAATAAAAATGTACTAGCCTCTAACAATTCAAACTTTGTAAAACCTGCTCCTGGTGAACCAGTTTTAGTATCTTGGGATGATGCATCTACATTTTTACATGAGTTTGGACATGCATTACATTTCTTTTCTTCAGAAGTAAAATATCCAACTCTAAATGGAGGCGTAAGAGATTATACAGAATTTCAATCACAAGTATTAGAACGTTGGCTCTCTACAGACAAAGTAATTAACCAATTTTTGGTACATTATAAAACAGGTAAAGCAATGCCAAAAGAATTGATTGAAAAAATAAAAAAAGCTTCAACCTTTAACCAAGGCTTCGCAACTACTGAATACTTAGCATCTGCACTTATGGATATGAAAATTCATATGGTGGACCCAACAAATATTGATGTTGATGCTTTTGAAAAAGAAACTTTGACCGAAATGAATATGCCAAAAGAATTAGTAATGCGTCATCGTACACCACATTTTGGACATGTTTTTTCTGGTGAAGGATATGCTACTGCATATTACGGTTATATGTGGGCCGATGTACTTACTGCTGATGCTGCTGAAGCATTTGCTGAAGCTCCTGGAGGGTTTTATGATAAAGATTTAGCTGCTAAAATGGTAAAATATTTATTTGCTCCTAGAAACTCAATGGATCCTGCTGAAGCCTATAGGAAATTCCGTGGGCGTGATGCCAAAATAGATGCATTAATGAGAGATAGAGGCTTTCCTATACCTAAAATATAATAACAATAAAACTTTAAAAAGGAAAAGGACTGCTCTAGAACAATCTTTTTTCTTTTTAAATTATTTAATAAATATTACAATTTACTGTACTAATTAAATAATTATTTTACATTTGAAACCCTCATAACTATTTTATTTTGAGAAAACTAGTACTCCTTATCGCCCTGTTTACTTTATCAATAAGTTTTTCACAAACCAAAACTAAAGTAATCTATGTAAAATATATACATGAACCTATTACTATTGATGCTGTTTTAGATGAAGATGCTTGGAGTAAGGCTGAGCCTGCAAAAGATTTCTGGCAATACTTTCCTACAGACTCCATTCAAGCTAAACAGCAAACAACTATTAAAATGTTATTTGATGATGATAACTTATATGTAGGAATGAGGGTGAATGCCAAAGGCAAAAACTATATAATTCCTTCCTTACGTCGTGATTTTAGAGCTTCAGGAAATGATAACATAAGTTTAATTTTTGATACTTTTAACGATGGTACTAATGCCTTTTTCTTCGGAACAAACCCCTACGGTGTACGTAGAGAAGCTTTAATTTCTGGTGGAGGAACTGAACTAAGAGGTTTTAATACCAATTGGGATACAAAATGGGTTGGTGAAACTAAAATCCATAAAGGTTATTATACTGTAGAATGGATGATTCCTCTTTCAGCATTTAAATACCGAGAAGGAGAAACCAAATGGAGATTTAACAGCTATCACTTTGATACACAGGATAATGAACGAAACACTTGGATGAATATTCCTCAAAATCAATTTATTTTTAGTTTGGCTTACATGGGTGATATGATATTTGAAAAACCACTAGGAAAATCTAAATCTCCTATTTCTATAATACCTTTTGTAAATACCATTGTATCTAAAGACTATGAAACAGGTGAATCTATAAACGATTTTAAAATTGGTGGTGATGCTAAATTTACTATTGGAAATAGTATGAATTTAGATATTACTTTAAACCCTGATTTCTCACAAGTTGAAGTTGATCAACAGGTAACAAATTTAACTCGTTTTGAAATTTCGCTACCAGAAAGAAGACAGTTTTTTATTGAGAATAGTGATCTTTTTGGGGATTTTGGGAATAACAGAGATGCCAATCCTTTTTTTTCAAGACGTATTGGTATCGCCACAGATTTAGAAGGTAATAATATAGAAAATGATATCATTGGAGGTGTAAGACTAAGCGGAAAAATAACTAATAATATTCGCTTGGGAATATTAAATATGCAAACTGCTGAAGACCTTCAGAATAACATACCTACCACAAATAATACTGTAATAACCCTGCAACAAAAATTATTTAGCCGATCTAATTTAAGCGTTATGTTTATTAATAAACAAGCCACTAAAAATTACGACTTTTTAGAAGATAAAGATCAATATAATAGGGTTTTGGGTATTGACTACCGATTAGCCTCTTCAGATAATAGCTGGGTAGGAAAATACTTTTTTCACAAATCATTTTCGCCCAATGTAAATAATAAAGATGTTTCTGCTGGAATCTCAACAGAGTTTAACAGTAGATTTTTCAAAATACGTTTGGGAGGTGTTTATGTTGGTGATAATTTCCGTTCAGACCTTGGTTTTATTAATAGAACAGATATATTTAAAATAACTCCTAGATTAGAACGTATTTTTTGGCCTAAAAAAGGAAATATTCAAAAACACAGTTTCTCATTCATGCCAATATTCTTATGGAAACCCGAGCTAAATTTTCAAAATTCTGATTATACAATTATTAGTAGCTGGCAAGCAAGCTTTATTAACACCTCAGAATTACAATTTGAAATGCTCAATAGATATACACATTTATACTATAGTTTTGATCCAACAGGAACCGATGGAGCTATTCCACTTCCTAACAATAAAAATTATTATTACACGAGCTTTAATGTATCTTTTAGGTCAGACAGGAGAAAAATATTCTCCTATAATTTGAAACCATCGATAGGTAAATTTTACAATGGTGAAAAATACTCAATACAAACTCAATTAACTTTAAGGTTACAACCTTATTTTACCAGCTCTATTCAATTAAATTATAATAAAATTGTTTTACCTAATCCTTATCCAAATGCTTCAATATGGCTCATTGGTCCAAAAATGGATATTACTTTTAATAAAAATTTATTTTGGGCTACATTTATTCAATACAACAGTCAAAGAAATAATTTTAGCGTAAATACGAGGTTGCAATGGCGTTTCGCACCTCTTTCAGATTTATTTATAGTTTATAATGATAATTATTTTACTGAAAATGTCTTCGCTCCAAGGGCTCGTTCGTTTAATGTTAAGCTCACATATTGGCTAAATATTTAACCATTACCAAAAATCATCGAAGTAGTCTTCTCGTGTCATCAATATCAATACAATACTCTTAAAAAAAAGTTAATTTATGTATTTATGCTGTAATTTCGCATTTCTTCATCTTTATTTTATAAAATAAATTATTATATTGTGTTTCTTACTAAATGTTTAATTTAAAGTCGTAGGTTATGTTAAAGCAAGCAATTACTCTAAGTCAAAATTTACTAGCAACCACACTTCTTTTATTACTGTTTGGTTTTGGATTTCAAAATGAAAGCTTTGCTTCAACTAAAATTATAAAAGATACTTTAAGCTTTAAAAAATACAAAGGTAAAGTTGTAGATAGTAAAACAAAAAAAGCATTAGTTTTTGCTACACTAACTGTAAATGGAACAAATATAAGTACCGTTACAAATACGCAAGGTGAATTTTTATTAAAAGTACCAAAAGAGTATACTAATTCTAATGTAACCATTTCATTTTTAGGATACACAAGTAAAGTTTTAAATTTATCAGATTTTAAAACTAAAACTACCATAAAGCTTGAAACATATATTGAAGAACTTTCTGAAATTAAAATTGTTGTAAAAGACGCACAATCTTTAATTTTGGAAGTTTTAAAAAGAAAGAAGCTGAATTATTTTGATAAACTAACAACAATGACTGCTTTTTACAGAGAAACTATAAAAAAAAGAAGAAGTTATGTGTCTCTATCTGAAGCTGTAATAGAAATTAATAAGCAACCCTATACAAATGCTAAAAAAGATATTTTAAAGCTATACAAATCTCGTAAAAGCACCGATTATTCAAGATTGGATACTATTGCTTTTAAACTTAAAGGAGGGCCATACAATTCAATATACATTGATGTTATGAAAAATCCTGATTTATTTTTTAGTGAAAATATGCTAGAATTTTATGATTTTTCTTTTGATAAATCTACAAAAATTGACAATAGACCTATTTATGTAATCAATTTTAAACAAAAAGAATACATAAAAACACCTTTATTTTACGGTAAACTATACATAGACGCACAATCACTAGCTTTGACCAATGCCAAGTTTAAACTAAACCTTGATAACAAAGAAAAAGCCAGTAGAATTTTTATTGTTAAAAAACCTAAAGGTGCTAAAGTATATCCTGTAGAAGCAACTTATCAAATTGATTATCGTGAAAAAAATGGGAAATGGTATTATGGCTACAGTAGAATTCAACTTGGGTTTAAAATTAATTGGGATAAACGCCTGTTTAATACCATCTACTATACAACTATGGAAATGGCAATAACAGATTGGAAAAATAATATAACTAAAAAATTAATCAAACCTAAAAACAGGTTGAGATCTTCTATAATAATGAGTGATAAATCTTCTGGCTTTTCAGATCCAGATTTTTGGGGAAAATACAATGTTATTGAGCCTGAAAAACCGATTGAATCCGCTATTAGAAAAATTAAGAAGCAGCTAAGGAAGTTAAAAAACAATTAAATTATTCTTATTTTTCTTTCATCATAAAACTAAATAAGCTCCACATTACATGTATTCTTTAACAAAAATTTAAGAATTTTTACACTGCTGTTTAATACATTCGGTTTTTAATTGCTCGTTAAATAAACTTCAATTTATGCCAAAAAAAATTCTAGTCAATTTATTAACCTTTATGTTAATTATTGGTATCTCTTCAACTGTAAAAGCTCAAAAAAAAAGAAAAAGAAAAAAAGAAATAACTGAAACTCCTACCCCTCTACCTAAACCAAAAAAAAATGCTATCCAACCTTATAATAAGGTAATTACTAAAGAAGCCAAAACTGATGATGGTTTATTTAAAGTTCATACAATAGATGATAAATATTTATATGAAATACCTGATTCTCTTTTTGAAAGAGAATTATTAATGGTAACTCGTATTGCTAAAAACACTTCAAACAATAGAAGTTTTGGAGGGCAAAAAACAAACACACAAGTTTTACGATGGCAAAAAAAAGGAAAAACTGTCTTATTAAGAGTTGTATCCTACAATATTGTTGCTGATAAGGAACTTCCTGTTCATGAAGCCGTTGTAAATTCAAACTTTGAACCTGTATTGTTCTCATTTC
>JAMOMG010000260.1 GCA_027068695.1 Flavobacteriaceae bacterium | reverse complement strand
TAATTAAATCTTTTTTTTGATTCATTCGTGATCGCGACAGGATTCGAACCTGTGACCGTCTGCTTAGAAGGCAGATGCTCTATCCAGCTGAGCTACGCGACCATTATTTTTACTTTGTCGGGGTGGCAGGATTCGAACCTGCGACCTCCTCGTCCCAAACGAGGCGCGATGACCGGGCTACGCTACACCCCGAAAAATAAAAAAAGCGGAGAGACAGGGATTCGAACCCTGGCGACAGTTACCCGTCGACAGATTAGCAATCTGCTCCATTACCACTCTGGCACCTCTCCTAAAAAATATGTATCTGAACTTATTTTTGCGAGTGCAAATGTAACATTAGAAATGCATTTACACAACATTTTTCACTCTTTTTATTAGAATAATAGACTTATTTATTCCGGATAGTCAATTCTTAAATGGTAAATGTTTTTTAACTTCTTCTTTAATACCTTTTTAATAGTTTGCAATTCTTTAAAAGTTATGTCAGCATTCATAAACTGCCCATCTTCCAATTGCTTACTAACTATTTTTTCAACTAAATCATCTAACATTTGTGCAGTTGGTTCTTTCAAGCTTCGCGAAGCTGCTTCTACAGCATCACACATCATTAATATGGCTGTTTCTTTTGAAAATGGTATTGGGCCAGGGTACTGAAAATAACTACTGTCTACTTCACCTCCATTTAATTCTTCTTCTTTTTTGTAAAAATAATACACTAGCGAAGTTCCGTGATGTGTTCTAATAAAATCTATAATTCTATCTGGTATATGGTTCTTTTTTGCTAATTCTACTCCTTTAATTACATGATTAATTATAATATGAGCACTATCTTTTGGAGTAAGCTCATTATGTGGATTTACATTGGTAGATTGATTTTCTGTAAAATACATTGGATTATCCATTTTCCCAATATCATGATATAAAGCACCTGTTCGAACCAATACTGAATTAGCATTAATTTCATTGGCTGAAGCTTCTGCTAAATTAGCTACTTGTAAAGAGTGTTGAAAAGTTCCTGGTGCTTTTTCAGCTAATTGTCTTAATAACTTAGAGTTGGTGTCTGATAATTCTTTTAACGATTCATCTGAGACCAAACCAAACATTTTTTCAAAAATGTAAATCAACGGTAGTACAAATAATGTTGCTCCTCCATTTAAAGCAAAATATATAAATTTTTCCCAGTTTAAATTTTGTGCATTTCCTTCTTGTATAATAGAAAATGCAAAATAAGCCACAAAATACACAAACGTAATTTGCAATACAGAAATAAATAAATTTGCTCTTTTATGTAGTTCTGAGATTGTTAAAATAGTTACAATTCCAGCAATTATTTGAAGAAAAATAAATTCAAAACTATTTGGTACAATAAAACCTAAAAGTAATACCGTTAATACATGAGAGAACAACCCTAATCTGGCATCAAAAAAGGCTTTTAAAACTAAAGGTAATATTACAATTGGTGCAACATAAATATATTTTGCATCGTACTTTACAATAAGTGTTATTAGCAATACTATCAATACAATATTAAAGAAAATAAAAGTTACCTTATTATTATTTTCAAAAATTTCAACTCTATATTTTTTTAAAAAAAGCAACAACATTAAAAATGCCAAAGCAACCAATATTGTATATCCAAAAACAATCCAATTGTAATTTGATTTACTCCAAACCTGCGATTCAAATTCACTTTTAATTGAATTTAATATTGCTAATTTTTTACCTTCAACAATATCCCCTTTGAATATAATTCGCTCTTTTTCTGAAACCAATCCTTTTGTATATGAAATTTTACTTAAATTCTCTTGAAGCATTTTTTTAGTAAAACCTTCATCAAAAACCACATTTGGTTTTAACTCTTTGTAAAGAATATTTAAAATTTTATTTTCTTCTTCTGTGTATGGCTGAGTTCCAATTTTAGCATTTAAAAACGCTAAAATTTGAGACGATTTAAAAAGTTTATTAAATTTAATATCTTGAATTTTATTGCCTTTTCTCAAGGTAATAATATCCAAATTCTTATCAATTTGATTATTTGTGTCTTCTAAATAGCCATATTCATAAATTTCATTAACAATTGAATGAACCTTTTGAATAAGGTTATTTTTAGCTACTTCTGATAATTTTGAATTAGATAAAGTATTATTAACACTTGTGAAAATAGCTTTTTTTACATTTAAAACAACTTCTTCATTATACGCATAAAATTGTTTAGAAGTTTCTTTTATCTGTAACTTTTCTTTATCAATTTCTTCTTTGGATTTTTTTATTGCAAAATCAAATGGTGCATAATAATTTTCATATTGCCAAGGCTTTCCTTTTTGAAACTCATATTTAAACTGTCCTCCTTTTGGAAATAAGTAAACAACTAAAACTATGGTAACTACATATAAGAATAATTTATATATTAACGAATGATTTACTAATAATTTATTTATGATTTTTTTCACGAAGTTTGCATTTGCCTTTCAAAAATAACAATTATTATGTTATATGCATTTGCAATTTGATTTATTTTTTAACAGATCTTCCAATCTGTCTGGTATGTTTTTTTGAATCCAGTCTCCATAGCTAGTATATCCTATTTTTTTATGAATTTGATTTGTCTTATCTAAAATTCCTTCAATTACTGAATTTGGCTGAATATGAAGCTTTGACATTTCACGAATTATAGCATTTAAATCCTTATCAACTTTACTTTTAATTTCGTTATTAATATTTATTAGCCATTTTTCCAGTGCATCTTCTGTTAAATGTTCATCAATAATTAATGTTGTTATTTGTTTTCCATGACGTTTAGATTCTTGAATATTTCCTCGCCCAGTTACTGCGTTACCAACGGCAAAAACATTTTCAAAACCTGCTACATGGTAATCTGCATTTTTTTTCATTTTCAAAGAAGAATGCTCATATTCCAAGCCTTCTAACTGTTCAGGAATGCTTCCAATTGAAGAAATTAATATGTCGGTTTTTAATTCAAAAAAGCTATTTTCTTTAGGTTGAATTTTCCCATTTTCAATAGCAACCTTTTGAAAAATTACACTTGTTAATTTATTATTCTTCTCCCTAAAATCAATTGGAATACTTAGCGGTATAAAATTAAATAGGTACTTTTCTGTGTATTTATTCAATAATTTTTCAGAAACTAATTTAGCTGCTTCAATACTTTCTTTAGAATTATCTTTAGGTGATTTTAAAGGCATGTCTTTAGCCGTTCTTCTATAAACCAACGTTGCTTTTTTTATATCTAACTCATCAAAATTTATTTCATGCTTATCTAAAAACTCATTAATTCCTTGTTTTTCCAGCGTAAACAAATCAACATCAATTCCTTTCTTTAAGTATAATTGTTTTTTTACAAGCTCAATCATTACAATTTTAACAACATCAAGTGATGCTAAACCTCCTCCTACAACGACTGTATTTTCTTTGATAAAGTAATTCTTCCCCATATAATCATGTTCATGTTTATGGTTGAACCAATTGATAAAAGAATTTTGATAAATAAGCTCTCTATCTTTAAATTTTTCAATTGCTAAGATTGGAAATTTTCTATCTTCCCAAGCTCCATTAGCTAAAATAATTGCTGAAAAACCCCAATTTTTAATTAAATCTAAAAAATTAATATCTCTTCCTATTTTTGTTTGTGGAACAAAATGAATATTTGGATGGTTTAATTTTGTATCAATCTCATTTATTTGTCTATTTCTAAGATTAATATGCCAATTAGGTAATCCATCTTCAATTTTACCATAAGGAAGCTTATTCATATCAAAAACAACGACCTCGAATCCCTTTTCTGCTAATAAATACGCGGCTTCTGATCCTGAAATAGACCCTCCTATAACGGCTATATAATGTTTATTAAAAGCTTCTTTTGAATTCATATTTCTCTGATTTCGAATAACTCATGCAAATTATAAAACAAATACTTTTACAATGTAATATTTGTCACACACAATAAACTCTTATTTATTGCTTAAAAATTAGTTTAAAATTGACTAAATTCGCAGTTGAATAAATTCAAATAAAAAATGAAAGAAGTTGTAATTGTATCTGTTGCAAGAACTCCAATTGGAAGTTTTTTAGGTAGTTTATCTACTATTTCTGCCACAAAACTTGGAGCCATTGCCATAAAAGGAGCTTTAAATAAAATAAATTTAAACCCTGAATTAATTGATGAAGTTTTTATGGGTAATGTTGTTTCTGCTGGTTTAGGGCAGGCACCTGCAAGACAAGCGGCAATTTTTGCAGGAATACCAAATACTGTTCCTTGCACAACTGTAAACAAGGTTTGTGCATCTGGAATGAAAGCAATTATGTTTGCTGCTCAAGCTATAAAATCTGGTGATGCCGAAATAATTGTTGCAGGAGGAATGGAAAGTATGAGTAATATACCTCATTATATTGCAGGTAGAAAAGCTACAAAACTTGGAAATATAACTGCCACCGATGGATTACTTGTTGATGGTTTAACAAATGTTTACGATCAAAAGCACATGGGTACTTGCGGTGATTTATGTGCAAATGAATATAACTTCACAAGAGAAGACCAAGATAACTTTGCTATTGAATCTTATAACAGATCTGCAAAAGCGTGGGCAAATGGTAATTTTTCAAATGAAATTGTACCTGTAGAAATTCC
>JAMOMG010000259.1 GCA_027068695.1 Flavobacteriaceae bacterium | reverse complement strand
AATGGAGGTGGCGGTGCAAGTGCATTAATTATTGAAAGACTGTAACTTATTTATATGCATCACGGTATTTGCAACTTAAGTATTGTTCCTATTAGGATAGAACCTAATAATAGTAGTGAGATGATTTCTCAGCTACTATTTGGTGAACATTTCAAAATCTTAGAAATACGTAAAGAGTGGAGTAAAATAAGGGTTGCATACGACAATTATGAAGGTTGGGTAGACAACAAACAATATGAAAAAATAATTAAAGAAACATTCGATAAATTAGAAAACTCAACACCAATTTTAGCCGCTGAGTTAATAGATTTCGCGATTGATGAAAAACAAAATTTTATAACTGTCCCAATGGGATCTGACTTGCCTTTTTATAACAATCAAAACCTTATTGTAAACACAAATAATTTTCAATATGAAGGCGCTATAATTTCTCAAAAATCACCTAAAGAATTAATTATTGAAACTGCCTTTAAATATTTAAACGCTCCTTATTTATGGGGTGGGAAAACACCTTTTGGTATTGACTGTTCTGGTTTTACTCAAATGGTATATAAGCTTTGTGGCTATAAATTATTGCGTGATGCTTCACAACAGGCTAGCCAAGGTGAAGTTTTAAGCTTTATTGAAGAGAGTGAGCCTGGTGATTTAGCTTTTTTTGATAATAGTGAGGGGGTTATTACTCATGTGGGTATTATTATGCCTGATAATTATATTATTCATGCACATGGTAAAGTTAGAGTTGACAGATTGGACCACAGTGGTATTTTTAATATTAATTCACATAAGCACACTCATAAACTGAGAGTTATTAAAAAAATTATATAAAAAAAAGCTCACAAAAGTGAGCTTTTTTTTATGTCTAAAAGGATTACCTAAATTATCCCTTTAATTCTTCGTAGACTGTTCTAAGTTCTTCTAGTTTATCCATCATTTCTAGGTTTTCATATAACCCCATTAACGTTTGAACAGTACTAATATTTGTACTGTTTAATTCATAAGCTTTCTCATAGTAAGGCAATGCTTTTTTATAAATTTCAAGTTGTTCAGCCTGTAACTTATCGTATTTATCAAAATCTGATAAACTTTTATTCATTTCTTCAATAATTGGATTTACCTTATCAATAATTGCTGCACCTATATTGTTGTATGCATCTGCATAATCGGGTTTTAATTCAATTGCTTTCTCAAAATATTTAATAGCTTCGTCAATCTTTTTTTGTTCCATATTCATAACACCCACATTGTAATATAATGTTGGATCTGTAGGATTCAAAGTAATTGCTTTTTCTAAATGTTTTTTAAATTCATCATTATTACCTAATTTATAATAAACATTAGCCTCATCAATTAACAAAGAATAACTTTTTGGGAATTCTTTTCGTCCTTCTGTAAGAATTTCTAAAGCTTTTGTGTTATTATCTAAAGCTGCATAATTTTGAGCTAAATTTTTGAATATAAATTCACGTCTAGATGGCTTTGCTTCGGTTCTAGGATTTTCAACAAGTCCAAGTTTCACTTGTAAATCCATCGCTTTTTTATCGTTGAAAATAACATCTTTACCATCTTCCTTGTTTGTAGCTTTATAAATTGTTGTAATCCCAGTATAATTTAAATCTAATAATTTCTCATAAGATTTAATTGATTTATCATAGTCTTTTCCTAAATAATAAACCAAGGCTGCATTGTCTAAAAAGGTTGTATCTCTTGGGCTTAATGCATAAACTTGATAAAACTCATTGGCCGCACTCACAAAATCTTTTGGTTCTTTAGTCTGAATAGCCTTTTTGTAACTAGCTGATGCTTTTGAAGCAATATTGCTTATAAGTTTATTCAACAATTCCCCTACTTCACTAGAATATTTAGCTTTTGTTTTATTTTCAAAATTAATTAACTGATTGAATGCTTTTCCTACTTTTTCAATGTCAGCTTTATCTGAACCATTTTGATAAAGTGCTTTACCTTTCAAATAGTAAAATTTAGCTTTTGTTTTTTGATCTGCAGCTTCTATTAAACCTTCAGCTTTATTTATAGCTGCCATTGCAGCAGCATAGTCACCTGATTTAATCGCTTTTTCAGCAGTTTTAAGTTCACTTTTTTGTCCGAACACCGTCATGCTAATAAATAAAGCTGACAGAATTAATAATTGTTTTTTCATTTTAATTGATTTACTCTTGATTTTGATTTGTATTCTCTTCGTTATTATTCTCTTCATTACTATTTTCAATTTCCGTGCCATTTTCTACCTCCTCTATTTCTTCTTCATCTTCATGTAAAACTTTTGCAACTGCAGCTATAGAATCATTATCTTTAATATTTATTAATTTCACACCCTGTGTTGCACGTCCCATAACTCGCAAATCAGCTACTGCCATTCTAATTGTAATTCCTGATTTGTTAATAATCATTAAATCATCTTCATCAGTTACATT